>CAYZKP010000001.1:0-2041 GCA_964479245.1 uncultured Candidatus Saccharibacteria bacterium
TTTATCCCTCTGAATCATAACCCGCCACAAAAAACTATTCCATCCACACATGACACGTCAAACTTCCGCAATGGATGATCCGCCGAGCATCGGCGCGCGGAACAACAGTCCCGCCCGTATTCAATGAGCCGGTATGTGAGCGTGAACCATTCTTTTTTGGGGAATAGAGCCATTAAATCTTGTTCTATTTTTTCGGGATTTTTTTCTTTAGTGAGACCAAATCGGCGAGAAAGACGTATAACGTGAGTGTCAACCGCAATGCCCTCTACCTTGCCAAAAGCATTTCCTAAAATAATGTTTGCTGTTTTGCGCGCGACTCCCGGAAGCATTACCAGTTCCTCCATTGTGTTTGGAACTTTCCCATGATATTTTTCTTTCACGATTTTCGCTGAAGCTAAAATATTTTTTGCCTTGTTCCGATAAAACCCTGTTGAATGAATATCTTTTTCAAATTCTGATTGGGTTGCGTTCACATAGTCATCAAGCATTCTGTATTTTTTAAATAATTTTTCTGTCACTTCATTTACTTTTTTGTCGGTGCACTGCGCAGAAAGCACAACCGCAACCAGCAATTCCCAATTATTTTTGTAGCGAAGCGCAATTTTTGGATTCGGAAAAAATTTTTTTAGCGCGCGCAACAGACGTTGCGCGCGCTTTTTCTTGTCGCTCGGTCGCCTAGACAGCTCATCCATAAAAATTATTCCGCAAGTGCGCCGGTTAATTCGTTATATTTTTTATCGGTTATTGCCCGAACAACGTCGCCGTTTTTTGTTTCAACTGCAATCGCATGAGGTGTAATTACTTGAGTTAAGATAAGCCCATCGCGATTTCCATATCCGCCATGACGCGACTCAAAAGAAAAGACAAAAGCCGTGCATGAATCGCAACTTCCTTTTTCTTCTCGTACAAAAACGAGGTTTGCGCCGTCAAAAAGATACGTCGGCGATTTTTCCATGATCCATTGTTCGGCAATATTTTGTGTCTCACGCTGTGTTGTTTTGAATAAGTCACCGTTTGTATGCTCTCCTTGCGTACTGTTTTGAAAAACATAAAAATCTACAAAAAACGCTACCACCAAAATAAAAATGGCAATGATGTACACATAGGAATTTTTCATATGATATGTATTGTACTCTATGCATATAAAAAGAAAAACCCCCGGCATGGGGGTGTATGTTATTTTTTTACTTATTTGTAAACTCCAGGTTTATTCCCTGAGAAAGAGCGAGCCGATACGCGCTCGTGGCGTCGTGAATTTTGATGTTCAAATTCTGTGCCCGTTTCAATACAAATGCTTGGATTATTGAGACAAAAGACGTGAGTTTTTTATCCGCATCAAGTAGTTGTGAGGCTTTTTCTGTTGCTGACATGAGTGCCAACAGTTCTGCATATATATCGTCAAAATCAAATTGAACCGCCTGATTGTCCCACATCTTTTTTCCTTCGGACATGGAACCGGTTTCTCTGACCGCCGAGAGAGCGGTTTGAAATATCTGCGCCGCCCGCATAACTGCTTGTGCCGTCACGCTGTCTTTATATTTGAGAGTTATCAGGGCTTTGTGTCCGCGATCAAGGCCGCGCGCAATAACAAGTCGCTGTATGTTTGAAGCGCCTTCATAAATAGTCACGGGAACAAGGTCAATCATTCTTTGGAACAATTCAAACTCTTTCGTCACAAGCATGCCGCCCGCATATTCAGCAATCTTTAATGCAACATCTTTGCACTCGTTGGTTACAAACAATTTTGCGCACGAGGCAAGCTCTGAAAAAGGATCCCCGGAATCCGCGATACGCGAAACATATTCGGTAAATGCCCACGCCACCTGAAGCCGAGCATATGCATCCGCAAAATCAAATTGAACTGCTTGATTGTCCCATACTTTTTTCCCAAACTGCTCTCGAAGGCGCACACAATCAAGCGAATCATCAAATACTCGAGCCGCGAGGCCCACTGCTTGCGCGGCAATATTGATGCGTCCGCGGTCAAGTGTTGCCATGGCAATTTTAAATCCTTCATTTACTCTGCCAAGAAGTGCTTCCT
>CAYZKP010000001.1:2051-16214 GCA_964479245.1 uncultured Candidatus Saccharibacteria bacterium
GCACAATAGCGTTGTCAAAAACGATCTCACAAAAGTCAGAGCTTCGAAGCACGTGTTTGGGAATCCTGTTTACGGTTATGCCGGGGATCTTAAGCCCAAGTTCCTTGCTTTCAAGAATAAACGCAGATATGTCATGTTTTCCCTCCCCCGTTTTAGCAAACACAACGGCAAGCGTCGCATTTTGTGCATTAGTGATAAATGTTTTGGTTCCATTCAATACAAAGTGGCCATCCTGCTTGACTGCTCGTGTTTTCATTGAAGCAACATCAGAGCCAGCATTCGGTTCGGTTAACGCGTAACAGCCGAGTAGTTCGCCAAACGCAAGGCGAGAAAGATACAATTCTTTTTGCCGCTGATTTCCTGCGTAGACAATAGGAAATGCCGCAAGCGAAGAATTTGCCGTCCAAAGCAAATGAAGTGCACCCCACGCATATGCCATGTTCCGCGCAAACAAAGACGAAAGAAGCGCACCCTTTCCCGAGCCACCAAATTGTTCAGGAACCGTGAGACCAAAAAAACCGAGCGGCCCCATATTAACAATCGGGGTTATGGGAAATACCCCCTTGGACTCGTGCGTTTTATAGACAGGAGGGATCTCTGAATCCAAGAAATCATCAAGCGCCGCAAGCAAACTCATCGTTTCGTCGTCATACGTATCGCGAAAGTCCATTTCTCCACCTATAAAAGAATTCTTATTATCTTGTATCACTAGAGCGAGACAAACACAAGAAAAAAGCCCGCGATATTATTTCGCGAGCTTTGTGTATTTTTTAGTCTACGGGAACCCAACTTAAATCAAGAATTGTCCGAGTGGGATTTTCTGTGCGAAACACTGGTCGTACCAACATTCCGATATACGGCTCTCCTTCGCCAAACTCTGAAAGATAACTCATCATGTTCGTGCAAACACCGGGAATCTGAAGTGAAATAAGAGGACACGGTACCGTTCCTTTGAATCCTGCTCCAGGATAATTTGTTGTGGAATGCGAGTATACAGTTGCCCCGTGCGTATCTACCTGCCACCATGCCATTTTTCCCCAACAATCAGGACAATCAACTCGAGGAGGAAGCCATATAGGACTCAAGCTCGAGCAATGAAAACAGCGAGTTCCCAGCAATTTCCCAGTCGCAAGTGCTTGAAAAAAAAGAGACAAGCCGCCATATGAATGCATGTGAGTTATATTCTTTTGATTCTCAACCACCAAGACATCTCTAGAAACTTCCTGCTTTAAAATCTGAGTTAAAAGAACACCTTCTGCAGAAGTGATGATTACCTTTTGTCTGTTTTTCATGACCTCACCTCCCTCCGCAAAATGGTACAGACGACGTGACTTCCGGTTCCTGCGTGACTCACGGCCATCCCTATTTTTGCGTTTTGAACCTGTAGATTTTTGAAATCCTTTGGTTTTTCTTTTCCGAATCTCGTCCACATGTGCTCCTCTGCATGAAATTTCGCCCATTTCTTTTGCAGTTGCCAGAAAATTTCCGCGACTTGGAAAATACCTGTTGCGCCGACCGCGTGCATTGTGCCCAACAGTCCGCCTGAAAGATTTGTGGGAAGTTTGCCACCAAAATACGAATCTCCACTTTCTATAAATTCCGAACCGCGACCATACGGCGTGAGGCCAACATCCTCATAGGTCTGTATATCTGAAACAGTAAAAGCGGTATGCGGTTCAAAAATATCTAACTCTTTAAGCGGGTCAGTAATGCCGGCCATATGATATGCCTGATGCGCGGCATAGCGAGCGGCCAAAAATCCGGTAAACCCTGGCCATTTCTCATTCCAGTCTTTATAGAGATCAGCTGATTCATGAGGTAACAGAAGAATTTCCATGTCGCGCCTGTCTGCTGTCCGTAAGGTGTGACTCCCCGAACCTATGCCGGCAATTAAAATCGGGTCATCGCTTAACTTGAATGCCGTCTCTTCGTCAGCAAGCACAATACATGCGGCGCCAGTACTCATCACGCAACACTCCGGGAATGTGAGCGGATCAGAAACAACTGCGGCATTGAGAATTTCTTCCAAAGTATACTCGCGAGGAAGCTGTGAAAAAGGAGAAAACCGTGCATAGTGGTGATCTCTTTGAGCAATCTTTGCCAAAATTTCACGCTTAGGTTTAAAGGTTTCAATATATCGCTTCATCATTAAAGCGTAATACGTGCTGTATGACCACCCAAGTTCTGACTCAAAATCTTTACACGCAGCCGAAGCAATATAGGCGTTGCCTTGGCGAGTAGAAACCTCATCCATTCGCTCCCAACCAATGACAGGCACAAGTGAAGCCATGCCAGAGGCAACTGCCATAACCCCCGCAAGGATAGCAGAGCCACCTGTTGCACCGCCTGTTTTAATTTCCATATTCGGCAACGGATCAAAGCCAAGATAATCGTGAATTTTTGATGCCGCAAGAAGCTGGTCGCCAAAGTGATCGGCAAATTGTGAATAGATACAAAAATTAACCATTCGTTTGAATTCTTTGAGGCTAACTTTCAAATCATTTTCTAAAACAGCCATACGCATAGCATCCATGCACAACTCTGTTGACTGTTTTTTAGGATACGCCTTACGAAAATCAGTCATTCCCGCCGCAACAACATACACCGGTCTTTGCAGTTTTGGTACACGAAGATTCCCTCCACCAAATGTAATCATGGGGAATATTTCCTTATTTCAAGGACGCAATTCTGCGGTATTTATACAGTAAAAAATATAGAGACGCAAGAAAAAATCCCGCTGTAAGCGGGATTGTGTTTTAAGAAAATTTTTCAAGAAGAACTGCGACCGCTTCACCGCCGCCGTTGCAAGTCGTTGCGATTCCGTAGCGGCCACCGCGCTCTTGCAATACGTGAACGATGTTTCCCACAAGCCGTGCACCCGTTGCGCCAAGCGGATGTCCAATCGCAATTGCACCACCAAGCGGATTTACTTTCTCTTCTGGAATATTCAGTTCCCGCATCGCAAATAACGGAACAACGGCAAACGCTTCATTGATTTCAAAAAAATCAATCTCGTCAGCCGAGAGATCGGTTTTCTCCAAAAGTTTCTTAATCGCATGCGCAGGAGCAACGGGGTATTGCTCCGGATATGTTGAATATGTGGCAAAACTAAGAATTCGAGCAAGCGGTTTTATCCCCATTTGATACGCTTTGTGAAGAGAGGAAAGAGCAAGAACCGCCGCGCCGTCTGCAATTTGAGCTGACGTCGCGGGCGTCACCGTCCCATCATAAGTAAAGCAGGGTCTCAACTCACTCATTCTCGCGCGATCTAGCGTACGGAGACATTCGTCGTATTTTATCATCATACGTCCGTCTTTTGATGAAATAGGAACTATTTGTGAAAGATTAACACGAGAATTTTGCGCCCTGCGCGCACGAATGCAACTCTTGTACGCGTAGTCATCCTGCTCTTCCCGAGAAATTGATTGTTCTTTCGCGCACCGATCGGCAAATTCTCCCATATGTGCTTGACCTGTTATGGTTAGCGACCTGGTATAGGAATCGCACAGTCCATCAAACAGCATGCTATTAAGCACTGGCGTTTCTTCCGAATATAATCCATCGTTCTTGAGAAGGTTGAGTGTGATACTCCCCATTCCTTTTCTTTTTTGCTCACTCAGGTGCGGCGCCCTGCTCATGCTCTCCATGCCGCCCGCGAGCATACACTCTGCTTCGTCAAGAGCAATCGTGCGACATGCGTGTTCTAACGCAACAAGAGACGAAGAACATACCTTATTAAATGTCTCTGCAGAACAATGAAGAGGAAGGCAAGCGTGAAGCACTACTTGCCGCGCTGGATTTTGCCCAACACCTGCCGTTAACACTTGCCCCATAAAAACACCATTTATGTGGGCATCAATCCCCAATAAATCTCGCTGCGTGAGATCTCTGACTACCCACGCGGCAAGTTGTGGCGCGGAAATATGGGAAAGAAGACCATGATGTTTTCCAAACGGGGTACGTCGCGTGCCCAATATGACAGTCGACATTTTTTCATCCTTTCAGGATATTTTCTTGCCCCATCATAGAACTTCCTTTATTAAAAAGCAAAACCCCACTTTTTCAAGTGGGGTAATTTTTACCAGATGGTAGTTTTTCCTAAAAATTCCATATGCGCGTAAACACCATTTCTGACCATTTCGGAAACGCCTGTGCCGGTTTTCGCATTCACCGAGAACATGCGCGACTTAAAACCTTGGCGAGCGGGAAATGTTTCAACAAGAGCACGCAACACTTTCGCGCTTTGTTCTTCTTCATGCGTCCGAGGATTCGCCACAATCAAATGTCCGTGCCGATGAAATCCTTCTTTGCTTAAATTTATGATATCTCCGCCCATTGGAGCAAGCGTTATAAATGTATCAACAGCGCCGCCGAGCGAAGCATCAACTTGGCTTGCGCCCATCGTCTCAACAATCACGAAATCAGAAAAATATGCGGCTACCTGTATAAGCGCAGGAAGTGTTTTGGTAAGCGATTCGCGAGCGCCGCGAGAACTAATGCTCCGTAAAAAAACTTGAGGATCTACATAGTGTCGCCGCATGCGAATTACATCTCCCAAAAACGCACCTCCTGATTCTTCCTCGCTTGGATCAATGGCAAGCACCACTACAGAGTGATTATCTTGTCTCAAGACAGATATTACCTGATCTATCAAGGTGCTCTTTCCGGCCGCAAACAAACCGGTGACGCCGATCACATGACCGCGCCGAGTTTCAAAATGAGGAACCGGATCGCCACAATTTTCGGACACTGCAGTAAGTAGCCGAGAAAGCACATTGTGCCGTGAATGATTCGAATATATTACAGAACTTTTTTTTGCTCCTACAGTTTCAAACAATCCTTTCGCTAAATCTTTATATGAAGTTCTCGGCGAAGCAAAAAAAGACACACCAAAATCTAGAAGCGCTTCTCTTTCGTGTTCACGAATAATACCTCCGCCGACAATTGGACCCTCCCAACCGACGGCATCAAGTTCTGCGCGCAAGCGTTCAAACAAAACAACTGGTGAACCAATGTGGATTGAAAGTCCGACCACGTGAACGTCTTCTTCCATCGCACGTTTTGCAATTTCTGCCATAGAGCAATGAAGCGCTGGATAGATTACTTCATATCCCATATGTTTCAAAAAAATCGCAAGAGGATATATGGCCCGATCATGTCCGTCTAATCCGCCTTTTGCCAAAAGAATTCGCCACGGACGTTTTGGTTTATAACACTCAATCCTTTGAAGATCGTCCGCGTTAGGAATACTCGGCATAAAAAACTCTCTTTCTTTGTATTCACCCCAGACATGAGTTAACACGGCGCATATCTCGCCTATCGTCGCACATGCTTTCACCGCTTCAATTAAAAACGGCATGAGGTTTTTGTTTTTATCTGGTGCCGCAACCTTAAGCGCTTCCAAAGCACTCTGCACGAGAGAATCGTCACGATTCTCTTTTACCAATCGCAAACGTTCGGTTTGACGCTTTTCAAAGTCGCGCCGTTTTTTAAGTTCTTCAATAACATTTTCCGGTTCTTGATATGGGAGTTCGTCACTTGAAACACCTGCGTGTTTCAACTTACTGCTGTGAATCAATGCTTCATGCGCGGCCGCAGATTGTCGAATCATTCGTTGCGGATACCCTTGTTTGACCGCCTCAAGCATCCCACCCATATCTTCAATCTTACAAATTTCTTTCCAGCCTTGTTCTATAAGTTCATTGGTTTTTTCCTCTACCGTATATGAACCACCAATAAGATCGGGATATTCGCGAATACCGGATTCTTCAAGGAGTATCTTTTGCGTGCGTAGTGCGATGCGCCGCGCACCCTCGGTGGGGGTGCACAAAACTTCATCAAAAGAATTTGAGTGAATACTTTGCGCGCCACCTAAAATTGCAATGAGAGTTTGAATGGTCACCCGCGCAATGTTATTAAGCGGTTCTTCGCGAGTAAGCGTACATCCCGCAGTTTGAACGTGCATTTTTAACTTCTGGAGTTTGGGGTCCACTGCGCCAAATTTTTCTTTCATGATACGCGCCCACAATACGCGCGCGGCGCGCAATTTCGCAACTTCTTCCACAACATTATTATGCGCATCAAAGAAAAAAGACAGACGGTGAACGAATTCGTGAAGTTGCAATCCGCGTAGAAGCGCCTGACGCACATATTCAATGCCGTCAGCAAGAGTAAATGCAAGCTCTTGCATGGCAGTGGCACCTGCTTCGCGGATGTGATATCCGCTAATTGAGATGGGATGCCATTTCGGCATGTGTTTTGCGACATATTCAATCGTGTCAATGGTAAGTTTCATCGCCCAATCTTCTGACCATAAATATTCTTTTTGCGCAGCATACTCTTTCAGGGGATCGTTTTGCAATGTCCCGCCAAGCATTTCTACACGAATGCCACGTTCTTCTGCCATCGCAATATACATCGCCAAGAGAATCGCAGCGGGAGCATTTATGGTTATAGACACGGTAATCTTGTCAACGGGTATATTTTCATAAAGCTCTTTCATGTCAGAAAGTGTGCAGATTGCCACGCCGTCAACACCAACCTGTCCCTCGGAGAGAGGGTCATCAGAATCTTTTCCCATGAGTGTTGGGAGATCAACCGCAGTAGAAAGTCCGCCGCTTCCATCTTTGAGTTGCATGAGGAAAATTTTGTTTGTATCAGGCGCCGTACCCTGCCCCGCAAAAAGACGCGGGGTCCATGCCCGACCATCCGCCTCGCGGTACATCGTTTCGTGAATACCTCTGCGGAACGGAGACATCCCTGGATCACCGTATTCAAACGGCACCTCATCGGGTCGCAAAAAACCTTTTTCTTTTGGCATTTCTTTAACCTTTCAAACAACTCTTTCTTTCCTTTGTATACCGCTTTTAAAGAGCAAAAACAAGATAATCCCCACAAAATACAAAATACGGACATCGGATGTCCGTATTTTGTATTTATAAGTTTTTGTAGATTTCTTTAAGATTTATGGACCGCGCCTCTTCTAGCTCCTCAATCCTATTAATAGGATTCCAAAATTTTGCCTCGTGAATATAGACCGGCCTTTTTTCTGCCCAGTTGCCGATTTGTTCCGCCAAATTTAATTCGCCGTTCGAAAGCACCGGCACCGGAATGTCAAAAATTTCGTGATTTAATACATATCCGCCAGTATTTACCAAACTACTTGGAGGATTTTTCGGTTTTTCAATAATGCGGGAAAGAAGACCGTCTGCCGTGACAAGACATACACCAAACCTTTCCGGCGTAGAAGAATTTCGCACAAAAACAGTTGGTCTTTGCAGAGACACTATTTTTAAATCTTCAGGGTGGTAGAGATCATCACCATTTAACAAAAGAAAGTGTCCAGCTTCCAAATATGGCCTTGCCTGCTCCAGAGCATACCCTGTTCCCTTCGGCTCTACATTTTCAACGTATATAATTTTTTTATTTAAAAAAGATGTCCCAAAATGATTTTTTATTGCTTCGCCCTTATAACCAACAATAAAAATTACCTCCGTTATTTCTTCCGGAAGCGCAGCTAAAACATACTCAACAATCGGCCGCCCCTGTACGTCAATCATGGGCTTAGGGACATTTTCAGTTAACGGCCGAAGCCGTTTCCCCTCTCCTGCAGCTAAAATAACCGCTTGCATAATATGAAATATAACTCAAACAATTATGAAGTGGTTTTCTTTTATTTTTGGGCAGTGAACACAAGCGCCTCACCGACGATACGTTCTGCATGTTGTTTTTTAATGCCTAGAGCATGTGAAAGTGCGTCAGGAGTAAACGCCGCAACGTCACGAACGAGCATGATGTTTCCTTTGGCGAATAATTGCAAGTGACCATTCAACACCGAAGGAAGCACGGTAATCGGGTAGAGCCTTTCTTTTATAATAAGCCGCTCAAGACTCTCCTCGTAAGGGTAGCTCCAACCGGTCATTTTCATGCCCTTGCACTTCCCGTACTCAATGGCAGTTGTCGTAAATTTCGTGTTTGTGATAAGCCACATGCCATGTTCTTCTTTCCACTCCGCCTCTTTTTTCTCTTGCACCGGCGTAACATCTAAAAGGCGCGCATCGGCGTACATCGCAACGGTCACATCAGTTTTAATGCCCCCTCGATTATGATATTTTGCTTCAACGAGAAAGTGCTTTCGTTCTTTGCGCGCCACAATGTCAATCTCGTGGGAAACGCATACACCTTGCAGTATAACGTCACGCTTTGTCTCATAGCCGTACGCCTGCAAGATATGCTCAAGATATTGTTCAAATAAAAATCCGGCCGGCCCCAATGCGGCAATGCCGCGTTTTAAACTGTATCGCGCGGCAGTGTGAAGATCTTCCGTGCGCAAATATTGAAACGCCTTTTTAAAGAGTTCTTCCGTGGTCATTCCTTCTTGCAAATCTTTTTCAATTTTTTCGCACACGCGATTAACCACTTCCTGCGAGGCTCCCGCCATAAGCAGTGAATTGCAAAATTTTTCCTGACTGTAGGCTTCTCTAGCGCCTGATTCCTTTGTGATGTCCATGCAAAATTTTTTAAAATTTTAGAGTGATAATGATAAAAATTTTCTTAAAATTTGCGCACCCTGTTAAATAAATTTTCTTTGGAAAATTTAAAATTTGGTAAACAAATTTTATTTAACAGGGTTGAATAAATTATAGCCTCCGCCAACTGGCGGATCCTTACTTTATGCAAAAACATGCGTCTTAATCTTCTGCCACCACTCTTTTGTGTCGTCCTTCAGCGCAGAGAGCTCTGTGTCATATATTTCTTTGAAAAAATCATTTCCCGCGGTAATTTCTTCAGCACATTTGCCGATAAGTGAGATTCTGTCGGAAACTTTTACAACCTGTGCCTCTATGCTTTCTTGCCGCGATTCTTCGTTCCAAAGAGTAACATATTTTTCTTGAATATTCTTTGGCAAATCTTCAAACACCTCTTTTATCAATTCCTGATTTACTGTTTTTATCGCGTTTTTTACCTGTGGAGAGTGGTGCTTAAACGGACTTAAAATATCTCCCGAAAACATTTCTTCACTATCATGAACAAGCGCCATCATAAGAACTTTCTCTCGGTCAATTTTTATACGCTCTTGCTCCAATAAATCGCACAAAATACTTGCTATGTATGCTGTATAAAAAGAATGTTCCGCCACCGATTCTTGAAAATGCTGCGGCCGTGAATTAAATCGAACAACGTGCGCAAGCGATCTGTCGGTGATATGTTTAAAAATATCTGCCATAGTCAACAGTATAACACATACACAAAACGTAAACTGGTCGACATCCGATGCCGACCAGTTTTGAATATGTAATGACAATTTGTTAGACGGAAGAAGGATTGCATTCTTTGCAAAAACGGCGGTGCATGACAAGTTCATAGAGCGCGGAGAGTCCGACCAAAATATAAATGACGCGAGAAACTGCCGCGTCCATTCCGCCAAACAGCTGCCCGATCTCCCATCCAAACACTCCCCACAAAAGCCAGTTGAGGCCTCCAATCGCGAGAAGCAAAAATGTAACCATGTGTACGTATTTCATGTAAGTATTGAATTATAGTACTGTTACGAATAATCATCGACCGCGCCGTAGATGTTGCGTCCAGATTCAACAAACCCCTTTATGTTTTTTAAAATATTTTTGATGATAGTCTTCTGCTTTATAAAAAGGTGCCGCCATGCGTATATCGGTCACAATTTTTCTTCCGATTTTCTCCTCTAACATTTTTTTGCTTTTTTCTGCAGCGTCCTGCTGCGCCTCATCGTGATAAAAGATAATTGATTTGTATTGCACTTTTGCTTCACGAGTCGGATCATGTTCACGCCAGAAATATTCAAGCAATGTTTCATAAGAAATAACCGCGTCATCAAATATAATTTCTACGGTTTCCGTGTGGTCTCCAATGTTTTCGTACGTTGGATTTTTTGTTGTACCGCCACTATACCCAACGGTTGTTTCTAAAACCCCCTTGAGATTGGAGAAAAACTCATCAGGCCCCCAAAAACATCCAAGCGCAAACGTTGCTTTTGATTTCATGTAAGATTCTACGAATTACCTTTTCGTTTGTGATTTTTCATAATCGCGAGGAGGACGATAGATTGGCTCGCCAACCAATGCTACGATTTTCGCATGAATTTCTTCTGGAAATATTTTTTGCAATTCAGCATAATCCGGACTTCCAAGATAATTTCTTTGCGCGATGTTGTCATTTTTTCTTTTGATGACAAGTACACCGAGGACCAACGAGGCAGCCTCAAGCTCTTTGCCCATAAGCAATTGTCCCAAAGAAAAAAGAAGGGTGTCTAAATTATTGATATCAGCAAGCTTTTCTGTAAGTGATTTTGGTTTTGATTCCATAACTTTAATTAATATGATAATAATTCTAAATTTTCTATCCACATACCACGCTTAATGCCATTTTTTGCAATCCATCCCGCATTAACCTCAAGAACGAACCTGACCGGCTCCATGGGCTCAAAAATCTCCGGGAATGTTGCCGGTAAAATATTTTCTGTTACATCAACAACCATAAACCGCTCGTTAATCCACACGACATCAATCGGAAAGTGCATGTCCTTCATCCAAAACAAATGCTTTCCGGGTTCTCCGAAAATAAAAAGCAAGCCCTCATTATCAGGTAAAAATTCCCGCGAAGAAAGCCCCGCCGCCCGTTTCGCAGGAGTGTCGGCGACAGTAACCGCGATGTGGGTTCCCTCTATTGAAAGTGGATATTGTTTCTCATTGTTGAAACCGTCTATCGTTGAGGAGAGCGAGGCGGGATTAAAAAAATTTGCAAGACCAACAATAACGAGAACCGCCCCCAAAACAGCGAAAAATATAAAGTATTTTGACATATGGCAAATGAGTGTTTTAAGCACCTCCTGATCAAATCGCGTAGGTGTATACTAATTGTAGTACATTGATACGGTAAGTGGTATGGCTGTTTATTTTGTCGGCGGACTAGTAGCGGCACGCTCCCCCGAGGAGGGTGACATTGCATTTCAATGGAGCGGAGTAATTGATCTTCTACAGCCCCTGGTATTCAAAACGGATCTCCAAAATTTACGCGGAATGGCCCTAGAGCGCATTCAAAAACAAGAAGGATACGAGGATTACGACATACAAAATATTACAATATGGTCCCTTTCTCAATTGGACGTAGCAAAATATATTCAAGGCAAACGAGGAAGAAAATTTTTCTATTGGATGATTGCGTTGGTAAATAAAGAAACGGAAAACAATGGCGAGGCATATGAAATGGAAACCTTACTTGAACTTAACGAGCCAATTTTATCAGAAGATGATCTTAAAAACGCAGAGATGAAAATTATGGATGAGCACGAAGTAAGCCAAGCCATGGCTATGAACATTGAGTTTCTCTTTGCGGCATAAGTATCCCTACGACTAACCTTCTCTCTACGAGAAGGTTTTGTGTAATTATGTATCTTTGGACGCCCCTTCAAGAGATAGGCAGACTGAATTAATACAATATCGTTTGCCTCCTTTTTCTTTTGGACCATCAAGAAACACATGCCCTAAGTGAGCGCCGCATGTTTTGCACAAGACTTCGGTTCTCTGCATTCCGTGCTCATTATCCTCCTTCAAAACAATATGTTTCCTATTTGCGGGTTCAGAAAAACTTGGCCAACCGGTTCCCGAATCAAATTTTGTGTCAGATGAAAACAATTCATTTCCGCAAATCGCGCACACATACATTCCTTTTTCGTGGTTGTTCCAATATTTTCCCGAAAATGGCGCTTCCGTGCCCTTCTCTCTCGCTATGTGGTACAACTCCCTAGATAATTCACTATCTTTTTTCATCCCATTCCTCATCGTAAGCGCGAGAAGCATGTCATGCTTGCGTACTCACGAATAATTACTAATAACATAAAATTTTTTAGATCCCGCTCGCGCTCTATGAGGAACGGGATTCATTTTTTTGTTTTGCGGATCAATCATTTCAATACTTTAACGCACTGAAGAATAGCCCTCGCGTACTCCTTTTTTAGAGAGCACAATTTGCCATAGTTGATTTCTCCGAGACCGAAATGTCCCGGCCGACGATAAAAGATAATATTTCCACATTCGACAAAAACGCTCGCCATATGTATCTTTTAATTGCGGCCAGTGTTTCATAAAATTGTGATACCAGTGCATAAGCGTTTTATCATAATCAGCGCCAAAATTATGCCAGTCCTCCATCACAAAGACACCCTCTATTGCTTCACCAATTTGTTTTATGGAGGGAATCATACTGTTGGGAAAAATATATTTTTCAATCCATGGCTCGGTGGCAGGAACAGAAATATTACCACCGATAGTATGAAGTAAAAAAAGCCCGTCGTCTTTAAGAACCGACGCCACCTTTTTCATGAATGCCCCATAATTCTTGTACCCGACATGCTCAAACATGCCGAGTGACACGACGTGGTCAAATGTTTCGTGTACATCGTTATAATCCAACAGACGTGTTTCTATGGGGAAATTGCCTTTTACTTTTTCCGCGTACTCATATTGTTTTTTAGAAACAGTCACCCCCACACACGAAACGCCATAGCGCTCCGCCGCAAACACAATAAAACTCCCCCATCCGGAACCTATATCTAAAATTTTTTGCCCTTTTTGTAAATTAAGTTTTTTGCACACTAAATCAAGCTTTGCCTCTTGCGCCTCATCAAGTGTTTTTGCGTCTTTCCAATATCCGCAGGTATATGTCATGCGCCCGTCGAGCATCGCGCGATACACGTTATTGCCTAAATCATAGTGACGCTCCCCCACAGTAAACGCGTGGTTCTTTTGTACATTGAACACCGCTCCCCGCACATAATTAAAAATAGCGGGAAGATTAATCAACATTCGCTTTTTTAAATTGGCACGAAGCACTTTAGTAAAAAATTCATCCAGTTTCTCTGCGTCCCACCAGCCATCCACATAAGCCTCTCCCAAACCAAGCGTTCCCTGTCTCACAACACGGCTATATAACTTTTTATTATGAACATGAATATCCCACGGATTATTGCCGTTTATAACGATACCTGCCGTACGAAGAATGGGGTCAAAAAAATCTTTAGAGCTGTGCATTATGAAAACAATCTTACAATATTTATTATCCACCCACCAGGCTTACATACTCCTATTATCTATGAACCACGTTTCGCTGAATCAAAATTGAAAAATATCCAAGCAATCCTAATTGGATTGTGGGAGTAAGACCAGTGTATATAAACGGAATAATCGGCATCGCCGCTTTATATGCCCATCTGCCCGTTTCAAGCGCCCAAGTTTCAAGTCCAATTGCAAATACAATCAGAGTGATTATGACTGATAGTAATCCATACTTTATTTTTAAAACTGAAAAAAAGATATACGCAACAAGTGTTATGATCGCCGCATCAAAAAACGCGGCCCGCAATAAAATAAATTCTGTAATCAAGCCGCCCTGGTAGTGAATATAGAGTACTGAATGTGCATTCTCCCATATGATATTTAAACCAAGGGCAACGATGAAAATGTATATGTATTTCATAAGCGACCATTACACAAAAGGCCCCATCGGGCTTTTTGTGTAAACGTTACATCCTGTTTTTAAAGATAATTTCATCAAGCGCCCATCTTCCCGGACCGGAGAGAACAAGCGCGACAGAGGCAGCCGCAAGAAGTAGAGCGAACTCGTAACCATTATTCCCAACAAAAAATCCATTAGCCCAATGTACCAAAAATATGGCAACGATCATATCAATTGCCAACAATTTTGCCGCCCAATGCGTAAATATGCCAAGCACAAGCGCAAGACCAGCGATAATTTCAAGCCAGACTACAAACGGCCCAAGAATTTCGGGACTCGGTACCCCAAGCGAACCTAAAAAGCCGCTAAATCCGGCAATATCGCCCATTTTTAAATAGCCATGCATGAAAAAAGTGACACCGACCGCAAGCCGTAACAGAAACGGCGCAACGTCTTTCCACTTTTCTCCACACGAACAAAATAATATATTTTTCATCTTATTAGTATAAAGTATCCCTTGGGTTTATATAAAGCGTGGCCTGTGGGGATAACACTAAAAAACTTCAAATAAACTTACTACGCCAGTGGCATAGAGTACGTTAAACATAAAATTTCCAATAAGAACAATCGGGAAAAGCCTTATTGCAAGCTCGTGATCAACCCCAAACTTGAAAA
>CAYZKP010000001.1:16224-17104 GCA_964479245.1 uncultured Candidatus Saccharibacteria bacterium
GATATCCTAGAAATCCGAGCGGGACTAGCAACATTTCATTCGGCAACGGCACGAGCGCGGCAAACAAAAAGAGAATTATGAAAGGGCTCCACCGATGTTCTTTTCTAATACGTTCAAGTCTTGTGCGTAATACTCCATCGTTAGCATAGAGAGTAACGCGCCGACCAAACTTGCCAAGAAAATATGAGACACTGTCCGCAATGGTTACTCCCAACATAATATAGAAAATAGACGCCCAAAAATTGAGTCCTGATTCCAAAAAAAGCGGCATAAACGCAATCGCGGGAACCGGCACTGCAAGATTGAATCCGCTAATAAGCGCAACAATTAAAACGCCTCCGTACCCATAGAGGACAACTGCTTCCTGCACCGCCTCACTCCCTTGCGCAAACTGCGCAAGATAAAAAGCAAGAATAATAATGACCACGAGCACAGCCCCTTGTGCGGTGATTTTGAGCAGCGTGTGATTTGTCATGTATACATATTATAACACGCGTAGATGTGGTACGTTGTGGTATACTGAACATACTATGATGTCGTCCGTTCTAAAAACGATGATAATTGTGTGCGCCACCGCTCTTGTCCTTGTCGCCGTTACATATGGGTTTAATTTTACAGGGAATAATTGGGAGAGTGTGGAGATTGATACAACACAATGGCAGACATATACGAGTGAACGGTTTGAATTTAGTATTATGATGCCGCCCGATTGGATTGCCGTTGAGTTCCCGAACGACAAAATTGCGCCACGAGTTAATTTATATTCCCAGAAACAAAAAGAAAGACTTACTCGCGTGGAAAATGACATTCCACACACAACCCCGCTTACCCACCATTCACCGGTATTAAACGTTTCCATATTCCCCCACGGAGTTCCCAC
>CAYZKP010000001.1:17114-24545 GCA_964479245.1 uncultured Candidatus Saccharibacteria bacterium
AGATCCAACGGGCCATCCATAGGGTCCGCCAATTCCCACCGAAGGGTTTTTTGGAGAATCTTTGCCTTCAGAAATATCTTTTTCTGAAGGAACGCGGGCTGCACACGACTTTGTGCTTACTAACGGATCGCGATTTGCAACATTTGCCGCCTTTACAAAAGTGCCCGCATCGTGGAGTGATGCGGGTTTTATATGGGGATATGCGCTTCGCAAAACGACTCGAACAAAATGCTACCGCGGCATGAAAAGAATTGCGGACGAAGCGTGCGACCCGCTTACCGGAGACACCGTTGCCCACAGCGCGCGCATGAGCACACAAGACCGTGAAGTACAGAAACTTATGCTCTCTTCGTTTACATTTATCAATGAGCAATAGCAAAAAAAACCGCCCTATAATCTGAGCGGTATTTTTTTTACATGAGATTCTGCGGCGGTGATCTGCCAAGCCATTCAATCGCCATAAGGACATAAGTCAAAAATACCGCGGCAAAAAACGCGGAAACCAATACCCAAACACTCGGAAGCTTGGGGGCGTGGCCAAACCGCACAACATGAGTTGAATTTACTGGACAGCGCACGCCTCTCACCAGCTCTAAAAGATGTTGCGATTCTGGAAGTGTGGGCCAGTAAATTATTTCACCCTCCGCAAGCCTCTCTAAAACTTGGCTTCTGTGCTCATCGGGAATTTCACTTTCTGGCTTTAGAATTGGTATGGGAATTTTTGTAAGACATATAGCACAGTGCCCGTCATAGAAAAAAGTGTGCATACGTTCGCTGTCGACCATAGAACCTCAACCGTGTATTCTTTTTTCAGAGTACCAAAGAAAATATTTTCTGCAAATAATATTAAAATCAAAAAAATACATTTTTTGTGTTGGTGAATTTTTGTACCATGGCATTAAAATTGACTAACACGCGAAAAAAGAAAACCCGGCCATAATGTAATGAACCGGGAACATATATCTAGCGCATGCTTAGATTTTGTTGCAGGAGTCGAAATAATTCTCGCGAGCCGATACCGCAGGTTAAAATTGTTTTGCTCGCCATTTCTTTTGTTGCGCCTGGCACAACTTTCACGTTGCTCATTGGTAAATGAAGCATAAAGCCGGTTGTTGGATTCGGAGCTGTCGGATAAAAAACGGTGCACCACCCGTTTCCATGGTCTTCCACAAGAAGCACTATTACTGCGAGCTCGGGAGAAAGATACGCGATCGCAATCGGACGAGAGAGAAGTCCTTCTTTGCCGAGAATCTGTACCAGCGTTCCTTTAATAATTCCGTACAGAGGAAACTTTTTAAGGCATTTTTCAATTTGGTCATGGAAAAACTTGCCGAGCCGTATGTGCAGAGCGTTTCCGGTAAAAAAACAAGTAGCCAAAATGAGAACAATAACAATAATGTCGGCAGACCATTTCGGTACGGTAATGTAGGTGAGCAGGAAACTCGTAAGCGGCGCAATCATCGTGACCACTACGCCGAACAGCCATGCAAATGTAAAATAAAGAATGAGCGGAGAAGCAATCGCTATAAATCCGCGAACGGTTGATGTAACAACCGCATCCTTGAGCCGCCGCATGCTACTCTCGCAAACAACAGACTTTTTTTATGTTAGCACAACCCACTCACGCGCGTGAATACTCTTTTCTATTTACAAAATACATAAAAAACGTCTGTAATATGAATCCGCGCCTCTTATCAAGGGGGTGTATAAGTGTATATCAAGATTTATAGTGTAATTTCAGAAGGTTTGAGAATAACTCGTGTCAATGTTTTAACATCACTCGCGTCGGTAAGAAAAATCGCCTTATCGGGTTGTAGCGTAAACAAAGAAACATGAGTTGGTTGATATGGAAGCGTTAAATTATATTTCTCATTAAGCACATCAAAAAAATTATCAAGGTTTGATATGTCGCACATCACCACAATTGACTTGCGTTCGTTTTCCTCCACAAAACGGAATTCATCTCGAAATCGCAGAAAAGACACGTCGTTATCTTTAACAAACTCGCAAAAATCATTGATAACTTTTTCAATAAAGTTCGATATAGAGATATTGTGTCTTTTAATAAGCCGCCCGATACACACTAAACTTATATGAAAAGATGTTTTTCGCACAAAGATATTGCCGTTTACTTCAATATGGTTTGGTAGGCGCGAAATAATAATTGGCAACGCAATCGTATCTCCCGTTTGACCACCCAATGTGTATTTTCCGCTATTACAAATGTAGTTTTTGCTCATAAGTAATGTACAAAAGTATAGCACGAAAAATGAAAATGACCGGGAGATACCCGGCCACGTGCTATATGCAATGATCAAACAACGACCTTAATGTTGTCTCTGTCTGACACTCCAAAAATGTTAAGATAGCGCCCTATTTCTTCGCTTGATCCTGTTGCTTTTTCTATATTGTCCGAAAGTTTTACTGCCGGTCGGCCATTTGCTTGAACGACCTTGCACACAAGAGAGAAGGGTTTGAATAAAGGGTTGTTCGACAAGCAACCGCGAAAATCATTTCCCAAAAGCGTTCCCCATCCGAACGCAACGTTGATTTGGTCAGAAAATTCTTCAACCAAGCGGATCATTGGATCTACATCAAGGCCGTCGGAAAAAACAATAAGTTTGTCTTTTGGGTTTACGCCGTGCAACTTGAGCCATTCAATATACATGTGACCGATTCGTATGGGATCGCCGGAATCCTGCCTCATTCCGCGCCACTCTTTCGCAAGCCACACAGGTGCCCGCTCGAGGCATGTTTTAGTCATGTATGTATCCGGCAAAAACACCCTCAACCCCGGACCATATAGTTCACTCCAGTAATGAAAGAGTTTATATTGCGCGTCCCGTTTCTCATCATCGCTCGCGAGAGCCGTAACAACCATCAGCAGTTCATGCGCGCTCGTGCCAATCGGCATTAGGTCATGCTGGCGCGCCATCCATGTGTTTGAAGTACCCACGAATTGCGCTTTGAGCATCTCCTTTGCCGCCCCAACCGCCCAATCCTGCCAGAGAAAACTGTGCCGACGGCGTTGGCAAAAATCAGCAACCCGAATCGACGGACAACGAACGATCCGTTCAAATTTTTCCCATAAACGCGCCTTTCCCCTACTGTAGAGCACATCAAGTTCGTACCGAGAATGCGCGCGCATAAGATTTCGATAATACAATTCGGATATAATAGCGAGCGCCAGCGTTTCCCACATTGAAACATAGGGCCACGCGCCCTCAAACGCTAGAACATACTGATCACCCCTGCGAGAAAGCTTATATGGAGGAAGAGAAAATTTTTCTAAAAATTCCATATACCCTTCTGCAAACATGTTTGCACCATACACCCGCATTCCTCGCAGCCATGCGAGATCTGAATAGCTGAACCGAATCCTTCGGGCATAATCAAGATATTTTATCAGTTCGCCTTCCGGCACTACTGACGCAAGCGGAACGCTCGGATCTCGGTTGATCAGTCGGAACACAACGGTAACGTCCCGAAAATGCTTCCAAATAAGCTGGCCCATCGTGAATTTGTAAAAATCAATGTCCATAAGCGAACGAACTGGAGGATCAAACACGTTTCGTCTTTGCTGTTCGACAAAGTCAACAAACGCACCCATCAAGCACGCTCCTTCGTATGTCAACGAGCCGTTAACTGAAAAAAGAATACAATATATAGACTACCGAGTCAAATCATAAAATAATTTGAAAAATTTGGTGCTTTGGCGGCAAATTCTTTTACAAAACAAAAAGGAGTGGGAAGAGTTTCCTCCGCCCACTCCTGTGCTGAATCAGATGCGTGCAACAAGGATAACCTTGTCCGGAACGAGCTCGAGCACTTTCTTTATTGGAATTGATCCTTCCGACAGGTTGTATTCGCATTCCCGCGCCAGAACAAAAAGTCGTCCATTGTGCCTGGCTTGCCACTGCTTGTCGCCCCATTTCGGATTACGACCCTCGACAAAGGTCAGCTTGAGAGCATTCCTTCGTCGTTCTGCAAGCATATCGGTGTTCCGCTTCTTTGCTGCCGCAACGGCCCGATTCCGTTTCTTTCTGAGTAGTTCCAGGTCGTTCTCGAGCCACTCCGGATGATTCTTCTCACACCAAGCATAGATGCGAGTGAACTTGTCCAGCAAGAGGTTTTCAGGAAGCTTGTCCTCGTTGACCGAGTAACACTCCTGATATGCCTCGTCGTGGTACTTGTCGAACACAATCTCTTGCCCGACAAGTTGCCCGAAGAACTCCTTGACGAGCAACGAACGAAGTCGCAGTAGCAAAAAATCGCTGTCATCCTTGACTGTTCGCACCCAAACTCGCTCGTTTTCGTTGGTGACTAACCAGACGACCCAACGCTTCGGATACTTCTTGCCCTCAAAGTTGGTTGAGGGCACTTTGTGGGTTGGCTCTACTCGAACGACTTTTTCCCGCCAAGGCCCCTTCTTCCAACTCGTAGCCATTCGCACCCCCTATTAAGTTCAGCATGAACACTCTCTTAGCTTGTTCCAATATAGCAGATTTATTACATTTTGTCAAACTTGAGTTTCACCGTGGTATTAAACTATTTTAAAGAATCACTTAAACGCAAATTTTTCTTCAAGGCTTGTGAAAAAATAGCTTCGCTCAAATTCGACAAATGTAATTAATCCGGGAGCGCGGCGAATAGTGAGCATGTCGCCTATTTCAAGAGGAAATAATTTTTCTCCGTCTGCGGTTACGACCACGTCAGCGCCTTTGCCTGTGCTGGTAATCGTAAGTAATTTCCGCTCACGAAAATGTTTAATGTTGAGAGTAATTTCCCTGTTTCGTTTCACTACGATACTCGGAGTCGGAATGTTGTGATCCATAATTTCGGTTACAACAAGACATCGAATATCAGGCATCACAATCGGACCATGAGCAGAGAGATTGTACGCAGTGGAGCCGGTTGCGGTTGCAACAAGCACGCCCGTCCCCCTGATGTGCTGCACAAGGTGGTTATCAATCAATACGTCCATTTCAACCATGCCAAGCAAACTCTGCACAGAAATTTCATTCAAAGAATCTGCTGAGAAAACTTTTTTGCCTTTTCGTATCACGTCAACATGCACCATCATTCGTTTAATAATCGAATATTTGCCTTTTAAAAATTTATCGAGCGCTTGAAAAAAATTTTTTTGTTTTCGCACTGCTGCCAAAAAGCCTGTATGCCCGAGGTTTAACCCGAGCATAATATGCCGCCCTCTCTGGTACCGCTGTGCCGCCTCAAGAATAGTGCCATCACCTCCGAGTACAAGAACCGCGCGCGGATTTTTCTCGGAGATACGCACAGAAGGATAGCGACGGAGAAGCCATGCGCATATTTTTTTATTCCACAAAACCGCCCGCCTGTTGTCAGATCTGTAAAAAATACTGAGTGTTTTTAGTTGACTTTTCATATAGTAAACAATATTATACTAAGTGTATTCTAAACACTATCACATGACAAGGGCGCAACACAACGTAAAATCTTCACCTCGTGCGATAGAGAAGACCGTGAGTAATTTCGGATTTGTGCGTGTCGCTGCCGCAGTCCCATCGCTTACGGTAGGAAACGTCACGCAGAACGTGAAGACGCTTATTGCGTTTGCCACAGAAGCCGCCAAAAGTGATACGCAGATCGTTGTATTTCCAGAACTTTCAATTACCGGCTATACAGCCGCCGACCTGTTTCATCAGGAGATTCTTTTGCGCAAAGCAAAGGACGCCCTTGGGACAGTTCAAACATTTTCAAAAAAGACTCCGGGTATTTTTATTGTTGGACTTCCGCTGTTGGTAGACGGAAAATTGTTTAACGTCGCCTCGGTTGTATCTCACGGAACAATATGGGGATTTGTGCCGAAAACATATATACCCGGCTATAAAGAATTTTACGAGGAACGATGGTTTTCCTCCGCACATGATTTGACTACACGAGAAATAAAAATCAATGGAGCTATAATCCCGATCGGCGCGGACCTTCTCTTTAGACTATCGGGGATTGAAAACGCAATACTCGGTATAGAAATTTGCGAAGATCTCTGGACTCCAAACCCGCCGAGCTCTTTTCAATCTTTACGGGGAGCAACGATTGTCGCCAATTTGTCCGCGTCAAATGAGCTCATTGGAAAAGCAGAATACCGGAGACAATTAGTCGTTCAACAATCTGCCCGCGCAATATGCGGATATGTGTACGCATCCTGCGGAGTACACGAATCAACAACGGATGTCGTCTTTAGCGGCCACGCACTTATTGCAGAAAACGGCGTCCTTCTTAATGAAACAAAGAGATTCGTGAGAGACGGCGAGATGGTGATATCTGATATTGATACTCTAAACTTATCGGCGGATCGTATGAGAATTACAAGCTTTGCCGAATCTGCGCGCACTTCATCCGTTTGCGATGGTCGGATAATCGATATATCCACAAAAAGCGCGCTGGTTAAGTCTCTCTTGCGGCATGTAGACAGAAACCCGTTTGTCCCAAAAGCCGCGGAGGAACGAAAAAAACGAAGTGAAGAAATTTTCGCGATTCAAACCGCTGGGCTTGCGCGACGGCTTGAACATGCTCGCATTGACAGAGTGGTTATCGGCGTCTCCGGAGGACTTGATTCAACACTTGCTCTACTGGTTGCCGCGCGAACATGCGATCTCTTAAGCCTGCCGAGAAAAAATATTATCGCAGTCACTATGCCTGGATTTGCAACAACAAAAAGAACAAAATCAAACGCGGTAAAACTCGCACAATCTCTCGGTGTTACTCTTGAGACAGTTGATATTACAAAAGGAACGCGACAGCATCTTGCAGATATAGGCCATGACGGAAAAAATCAAGATGTGACATTTGAGAATACGCAGGCGCGATACAGAACAATGATATTAATGAATAAAGCGAATCAGAAACGAGCGGTTGTTATCGGCACCGGAGATCTTTCCGAAATCGCCCTTGGGTGGAATACGTTTAATGGAGACCATATTTCTCACTACAATGTAAATGCCGGCATCCCCAAAACATTAATCCGCTACCTGATTGAGTGGGTAAAAGACCAAAAAGAATTTAAGAACGCTGAAGAAACATTGCATGATATTTTAGAAACACCAATCTCTCCGGAACTAACGCGCACCCACAGCAGTGCTATTACCCAAAAAACCGAGGAGATAATCGGACCATACGAGCTCCACGACTTCTTTTTGTATCATTTTGTTCGTTGGGGAAGCAGACCAAAAAAGATACTCTTCCTTGCTGAACAAGCCTTTAGGGATACATACAATCGCCAAACGATTCAAAAGTGGCTCAAAGTTTTTCTGTCACGATTTTTTGAAAATCAATGGAAGCGCTCGGTGATGCCTGACGGCCCAAAGGTGGGGTCAGTGTCTTTATCCCCCCGTGGCGATTGGCGAATGCCCTCCGACGCCGATGCGCAACTCTGGCTTAAAGATTTATAAA
>CAYZKP010000001.1:24555-25600 GCA_964479245.1 uncultured Candidatus Saccharibacteria bacterium
TTCAGGGGCTAAATTAACTTCATCTCCAGCTCTTAGTCCGAATATATCCCATGCCCAAATAACAGTTAAAAAACAAAACAAGTATGAGTGACCCTCACTGACGGTTGATGTCGTCATTCTTACTATGCATAAAAGCGCGCTCAAAGTGCTCCTCATAAAAAGAGACCATCCCCCATTTAAAGGAATTTGGGCGCTTCCGGGAGGATTTCTGTTAAAAAATGAATCTTCTGCAAACGCCGCAAAACGAGCACTCCGAGAAAAAGCTGGTGTAAAAAATGTGTACACTGAGCAGCTCTATACATTTGATGCGCCGCACCGAGACCCACGGGGGCGCGTTGTAACCGTTACTTATTTTGCGCTCGTAAATAAAAACAAAATTCGCTTGAATGACGAGGAACATATGAAGCTTGAGAGCACAAAAAAGCTGCCCATTTTAGCCTTTGACCATAAAAATATCGTACGGTACGCGATAGAGAGACTTCGCTACAAACTTGAATACACAAACGTGGTCTATTCACTTCTTCCCGAGGCATTTACATTAAGCGACCTTCAGAAAGTCCACGAGGTCATACTGAACCGCACTCTTGATAAGCGGAATTTCAGAAAAAAATTTTTAAGCCTTGGGCTCATTGCCGCCACCAAGAAAAAATTATCAGGCGGGAGACAACGCCCCGCAAAGCTATATCGGTTTCGTACACATAAACCCACTCAACTCAAACGATTCTTTTAAAGCCCCGCGCACACCGCGGGATAAATTGACGCGGCAAAAAAGCATGATAAGGTACTACTAGACAGATCATAAAGGGGTGAAAAATGTTGCAGGTTGTCTATACTGGCGAAACGCCGCCATCTTCTTACTCAAAATCAATATTTCTCGCGGGACCAACGCCCCGCTCCAAAAAAGTTCGTTCGTGGCGCCCGCACGCATTAAAAATCTTGCAGAAGAAAAAATACAATGGAGTTGTGTTTGTTCCCGAAGACAGGAGCGGCAGTTTCCGTCTTGATTATACAGATCAAGTCAATTGGGAGCACGCGTGCTTGGATA
>CAYZKP010000002.1:0-10490 GCA_964479245.1 uncultured Candidatus Saccharibacteria bacterium
TGGTTATATTTTTGGGATTCTTTTTAACATTCGCAATTTCAGTGCTTTCTTTTGCGCTATATTTTGTTTGGTATAGTAGCGGTATTGCGGTTGGGTGGAATGAACTCATTCCCATATTGCAAGTCTTTGGTGTCTTAGGCGGGGTCGGGGCGTATCTATTCTTATTTTCTGTAACTGAAAATCACAGAGTAATTCAATTGCTTCTCATTAGTTTGTTTGTTGGCGGTCTGATTGCGTTAGCGTATGTTGTAAAAGGAGGATCGGAGGCACTTGAGCTGTTTATTATTTGTTTTGTGATGGCTATCGGATTTTTAGTCGTTCTTTTTGTTCAGGAAAAACTTATTCCGCTACTGAAAAAGACATGGATGTGGAGTTTATTTGCCAACTTTCACAAGAATACGTGCCCAACGCTTGTTGAGTGTCCACTTCCGCCGCGGTAAATTCACACGTCGTAATTTTCTCGAATGTGCAGTACGCTACAGAGCTACTGCACTTTTTACTTTTTGATATACTAGAATTAATGATCAAACCAGTTTTTTTTACTACTATTTTTGAACAAAAAAGGACGATTGAGTCTCTGCTTAAGGAGTCTCAAGCAAATAACACGTTTTATTTATTTCTATCGCTTTCTACATTTATTACTACGCTGGGACTTTTGAGTAATTACGCGGTTATTATTATCGGCGGGATGCTCGTTGCTCCGCTTTTGTTTCCCATTCTTGCTCTTGGTATGGGAATAGCCACTACAAGTTTTCACGCGATAACGCGGTCATTGCGAACAATCGTTCAGTCAGTGTGTATTGTTTTTCTTATCGCGTTTGTCACAACATTTTTACTGAATGGAGAAGAGGTCACCGACCAGATGCGTCTTGCAAGCAACTTAAATTTAATTTTTTTTCTTACCGCTTTTGCGTCCGGTATTATTGCTGCATACGCGTGGGTTAAAGAAAATACCTCAAACACACTTCCAGGAATTGCAGTTACCGTATCGTTGGTACCGCCCCTTGCTGTCTCTGGCATTGCCGCGTCTTTTTTCTCACGAGAGCTGTTTGCCGGCTCATTCACTCTCTTTTTAATCAACTTTCTTGGTATTGTGCTCGCAAGCACCATAATGTTTGTGTTGTTTGGATTCCCCAGTTTGCAGAAGATACAGGAGACAAAAATCCATGAAGAAGAAGCAGAGGAAAACAAAGAAAAGGAGAAAAAAATAGAAGAGAAAGCGGAAAAATGGCTCAAACGCGAAGGGCTGAAATAAAAACGAATTTCACGTTTAATCTTTTTCAAATCCGATATCCTAAACATGAGCGCGACCGGTATTTTAATTGTTTTTATAATCTCGTTTATACTCATTCTCTGGGCGGGGAGGGTTTTGCCTCGCGCGATCGGGGGCATTTCTCGCATGCTCCACCTTTCTGAATTTATCACCGCGTTTGTTCTTGTGTCATTCGCGACATCCGTCCCCGAGCTTTTTATCGGAATTTTTTCAGCTATACAAAATATTCCCGCGCTCTCATTAGGAAATATTATGGGTGCAAATTTTATAAATCTGTCTCTTGTCGTTGGCGCTTCCGCTCTTTTTGCCGGGAACATACACGCAGATGGTAAAATCTCCTCGTTTAATTTTTGGTTGGCCTCTTTTATCGCGCTTTTACCACTACTGCTTTCGGTTGATGGCGTTATTTCTCGGGGAGACGGGGTGATATTAATTACTATATTCATATTTTATTTCATGAAAATAATCAGAGATCGAGAATATTTTCATAAAGAGATGGACGGAAACAAAGACCGCGTTGCGCACTCGCCGATGTATGTATTTAAACACTTTGGGCGGTTTTTGTTTGCAATGGTTGTTCTGCTTATTGGCTCCTTCGTTTTTATTTGGGCAGCAAAGCAAATTATTAGTGAATATTTCGCCGCTCACTTTCTATTATTTGGCTCTCTGTTTGTCGCCATCGGCACAACACTTCCTGAGTTTGTGTTTGGGGTTCGTGCTTCTCTGTCAGGACATGGAAGCGCGATGCTCGGAAATGCGATAGGCACGCTGCCTTTTAATGCGGCAGCAATTATCGGACTTGTGGCACTTATTCGTCCAATCTCGATACGGTTTTCATCTGATTTGGTTGTTGTATCGTTATTCATGATAGTCGCCATAGCGCTGTTTCATTTTTTTGTATATACGAAAAATCACATTAATAGAACAGAGGGGATCGTGCTATTATTACTATATGGAGTTTTCTTTTATATAACTCTCACGCGATGTATTGAGTGCTCCATTTAGATTCGGATATGGCCGTTTCCTCAATTGTCCTTATCGTTATTGGAATTCTTGCGAGCGCGTTTCTTGCGTGGCTTTTTTTGCGTACACGGAAACAAGACGACTCACGGGGATTTTTAATGCTTCAAAATCAAATGAATGAACTCTCCCGTGTGATTGATAAAAAAATAGGGGAATCAAATCAACTGGTGAATGAGTCGCTTAAAACTCAATTTGGGGAATCGCAACGGCTCGTGAAAGAAATTACCCGTGAGCTTACTGAAGTTAAAGAAACAGGAAAACAAATGGTGAGCTTTGCCGACCAGCTACAGAGTTTGCAGGATATATTAAAAAATCCAAAACAGCGGGGAGTTTTAGGAGAATATTATCTTGAAGCGCTTCTTAAAAATGTGCTTCCGCCGGGGAGTTATCAAATGCAGTATCAGTTTAAAGACGGAGAGACGGTTGACGCGGTTGTCTTTGTGAAAGACAGAATTATTACCATTGATTCAAAATTTTCTCTTGAAAACTACAATCGTTTAGCCGAAGAGAGAAATCCTGCCGAGAAAGAACAAAAAAAAAAAGTTTTTGTAAACGACTTAAAGCTTCGTATAGCGGAGACGGGGAAATATGTTCGCCCTGATGAAAATACAACTAATTTTGCATTTATGTTTATTCCGCACGAGGCGATTTATTATGATTTGTTGGTAAACAAAATTGGCGCTTTGACGACCGAGGATACTGAAAATTTAATTCAGCGCGCGGCGCGAAAATATAAAGTGACGATTGTTTCTCCTACTTCGTTTCTTGCGTATCTGCAGACTGTACTTGAGGGACTCAAGGCGCAACAGATAGAAGAACGAGCTCAGGAGATTTTAAAACGAGTAGGGGAGCTGGGGAAGCATATTGGAACATACGAGGAATATATGAAAAAACTCGGTAATTCTTTAGGAACGTCAGTATCTCACTACAACACTGCATATAAGGAACTCAAAAAAGTTGATAAAGACGTGATGCGCATTTCTGGTTCTTCGGCCGACTTAACTCCGATTGAACTTGAGAAACCAACTGTGGAGAATTAACCATCTTTTCCATTGTTTGTCCACAATCTTGCAAAAATCAGAAGACTTAAGTATCATTGGGCGATTATCATATGGCCATTATTGAGACGAGAAAAAGAGTAAAAAAAGCCGCCAATGGCGAGCTCCGCTCTAATGAGCGGGAACAAAAGATGGCTCGGCCTAAAAAGGTCGCTGCTTCTTCTGTCGCAAAACAGCAGCCTGCGCTTAAAGGGTTTGCGGTTATTGAGACAGGCGGGAAACAATACAAAGTTTCTTCTGGGAACTCTCTTTTGGTTGAGAGGCTGGAACATAATCCGAATGCGGGAGAGACAGTAGTTTTTGATAAAGTACTTCTTCTTGCCGACGGAGACGACGTCACAGTGGGTATCCCATATATCGCGGGGGTCACAGTGAGCGCTCTGTTTTTAGGCGAGGTGCGCGGCAAAAAAATAAATGTGCTTAAATTTAAATCAAAAAGTCGTTGGACTCGGCGCTATGGTCATCGACAGACATACGCAAAGATACGGATTCTTTAATTAGCGACGTAGGGTGAGTGAAATGGAAAAGTTTACTTTTCCATTTCCGAGCTGAGGAGCTAATATAGGTTTAATACCTCGCCGCTTGCGGCGAGTGATGCGAGCAGAACGAGTTCATCCGTTAATACCTTGGGGCTTGCCCCGAGGAAACCTTTATTTTTTCTGATATTTAAAAATGCCCTTTATCGGGCATTTTTTGTATTACGATACGCTTGTTGCTGACCGTTCTTTATTTTTCTTTAGAAATTGTTTCACCAGCATAGAAACATTTTTTCTCATTAACTTTTTGAGTGCATCGTGTTGTGTCTTGCGAAAAACGCGAGGAGGTGAAATCACTTCACATGTGTCCATACATGTTTTTACCCACTCGATGGAAAGGGTAGCGCCATTTAACGGTTTTTGAGATTTTGGATGATACCACACGTGGAGTCGCTCTGTCACTCCGTGAGGCATCTCGCGCATAAACGTAAATCCAAAAAAGTTGCTAATGTCATATGCTTCTTGTACGCGAATCATCCCGCCATGCGATTGTGTTACCCGAATCTCAAACCACAGCCGATTAACAAACTCAATAACATTTTGAAGAAATTTTTGTTTTTCAGCAATGTGCCCTTCTGTGAGCGCGTGCGGCATAAAACCACCTCTTCTTGTCTAACAGAGACTCTATATCTTGAAACAGTATGCGTCAAGAAAAAGTGAGATATCTGTGCACGAAGCTACGCGAATATGTAATCAATAAGGCGTCCTTCTACATCAACACGCTTTACTTTTATTTTTACCTTGTCTCCGAGAGAATATTTTTTCTTAGTTTTAGTGCCAATGACGGATGCTTTTTTTGCATCATACAGATAATAGTCATCTCGGAGATCACGAAGCGAAACCATGCCCTCCGAAAGTGTTTCAACTTCGGAAACAAAAATTCCTCGCTCTGTTAATCCGGCGATAATGCCGTTAAATATCTCCTCGGCATGCGCCGACATATACTCAGCTTGCTTGTACTTAATTGATGCGCGCTCTGCCTCTTGCGCGGAAATTTCTGCTTGTGTAGCATATCGAGAAATGGCCTCATATTCTTCAAATTCTCGGGCAGGAACTTTTTCTTTCGTAAGATATTCAAACAGCATTCGGTGAACCACGAGGTCCGGATAACGTCTGATGGGGGAGGTGAAATGGGTGTAATATTTAAGCGACAATCCAAAGTGGCCGATATTTTTTGTTGTATATATTGCTTTTGCAAGCGCGCGGACGGTTAGCATGTGAATCATTTCTTCGTGTGGAGCTCCCGTAACTTGCCGTAACAGAGCCGCGATATCTTTTGACGTAATCCGCTTTTTGTTAAGTGACGTCTTATATCCGAGCGCGTGCATGACCTTCTCCAGTTCTTTTATTCTTTCATTATCAGGCAAATCGTGTACCCGATAAATAAATGTTTGTTTAATTTTTTCATCTTTTTCAGACATGAGCTGGGCGACTTCCGCGTTCGCAAGTACCATAAATTCTTCTATCAGCTTATTTGTTTCAAATTGTTTTTTTCTGAAGACTCGTATGGGTGTACCGTGTGCGTCAAGTTCAAATTTTACTTCATCGTGCGCGAATGACAGTGCCCCTTCTTCTTCTCGTTTTGTGCGTTTACGGCGCGCGATTCTCTCTAGCGTTGCGAGCTCTTGATAAAAATTACCACGCTTTTCATCGAGCGTCCTTTGCGCTTCCTCATACGTGAAGCGTTTATTGGAGTGGATAATTGTTTTTCCGAACCACCTGCTTTTAATATGCCCTTCCGGCGTCATTTCAAGTATAACGGAAAAGGTAAGGCGATCTTCGTTTGGTTTTAAGCTGCAGAGATTATTTGAAAGTGCGTCGGGAAGCATCGGTACGGTTCTGTCAACCAAGTAGAGCGATGTGCTTCGGCGCGCCGCCTCTTTGTCAAGCGCTGTTTTTTTTCTTACGAAAAAAGAGACATCAGCGATATGTATTCCTATTTCATAATTTCCGTTTGCGAGCTTTCTCACCGAAAGCGCGTCGTCAAAATCTTTAGCATCTTCGGGGTCTATCGTAAATGTTGGGACGCTTCGTATATCTTTCCTTTGTTTTACCTCTTCAGCAAAGGTGCGCGTGTAGCTATTTTCTATGTGTTTTGTTTCTGTAATAACCGCAGATGAAAAATTTGAAACAATACCCCGATCAAGTAAAATCGCTTGCATTTCGGTTTCATGCTCTCCTCCTTTTCCAATCTTTTCTTTAATAACCCCGTGGGGAGTATGTGTATGCGTGTCCCATTCAATAATCTTTATAAGTACTTTGTCTCCGTCTTGTACCCGTGGGTCGCTCTCTTTTTTGATTGTTATATGTGTATAAAAACGAGGGTCTTGCGGCTTCACAACGCGTTCATTATTTATTGTGTGAATGGTTCCCACAAACTCTTCTTTTGCGCGTGCCAGAATCGATATCACTTCTCCTGTTTTTCGTCCGCGTACCATGTGGGGGTGAACAAGAACACGCACGTAGTCTCCGTGAAGTGCGGTATTTAAAAATTGATTTTCTATTCTTACCTCTCCTTCTTTTTTGTCTTTTTCCGCCACAAATCCAATCCCTCCTCGTGTGAGGAAAATAACGTCTTCAAGGTATTTTTTCTCTTTTCTTTTTTTCATCCCGTTACAAATAGGGCGCGGGTGTCGGAAGCGCAACGGCCTATCGTGTTATTTGTAATGTTAATTTCGGTTGTGTGTATCATATATACGTTTCGCGCCCTACTTGTAACGGGATTCATGTGCATTTAATTATACGGTTTTTGCGCCAATAATACGAGAAGGGACTCATTGACCTTTATGAGACGCTTTGTTAGGATACCGTTATGTTAAAAATACGGCTTCAACGGGTGGGGAGGAAACACGAACCGACATTTCGGGTTGTGTTAACCGATTCTCGCAACAGCACGAAGAGCGGGCGACTTTTAGAAGTGCTCGGTTCATACGATCCGCGGGGAAAGCGGGGGGCGCAGGGTCTTAAAAAAGAGCGGATTTCATATTTAATTTCAAAAGGGGCGCAACCAACGGGCAGCATACATAATCTTTTAATAAAAAATGGCATACTTACAGGCAAAAAAATTCACGTTGCGCGAATGAAGAGAAAAGAGGAAGAAAAAGGGGGTGGCGAGGCAGTGAAGAATGTCGCGAAACCATCCGAGGAAAAGAAAGAGGAAGTCACGACCGAGTCAAGTGAGCAAGCTGCCGCATAGATACAGTAGCTTGACATTCAAACAACAATCGTGTACAATACCCGATAACCCGCAGAATACAGTTTTTTTCGTAGGGTCGGTTTCTGCACGATTGCATTATGAGTCTAAATACTCACCATAATGGCTACCAAAGAACTTAAAGATCAGGATTTTCTTGAAGTTGTTATCAAGGCATTGGTAAGTAACCCAAGCGCAGTCAAAATCAAAAGGGATGTTGACGAAATGGGTGTTCTTATGACGCTCGATGTTGATCCGGCGGATATGGGAACAGTCATTGGACGCGGAGGTGCAACGGCGAAAGCTATTCGCACTCTCTTGCGTGTTGTTGGCATTAAAAATAACGCGCGGGTTAATTTGAAAATTAACGAACCTGAAGGCGGAAAACGATCTCGTCCTTCTGACGTTGATCGGGCAATGGAAGATTTAAAACTCTAACATTGTTTTTCTTGTCTTACACCAAAAAACTCCCTCGTGGGAGTTTTTTGGTTTTTAAAGATATGTGGTACTATCGTGCTCAGGAATTGTGTAACGGGGTTACTCGTGGCTAAGTCAGCAGAACTGAAAAATCTTATCATTGCGCAGGTCAAAAAAGAATGGGCTGATCCGAACGGAGGGGGCGATTGGAAGGATGGGGTTACCGACGAGATTTTTGTGAAGTTGTGTAATCCAAAAAATTGGAAACGCACCTACAAAGGCCGAGGGCTTTTTGGAAATGGCGCTAAAGATGATTTTATGATGAGAACGTTCGATTTTGGCGACGAAGATGGGGTTATGATTACGGCCACTGTTACTTGTGATAAAGATGACAATAAAGTGCTTGATATTGAATTTGAGCAACAGTAGGAGATTAGGAATACCGCTTAGCGCGGCTTTTTCTTTTGGACACAAGGATGGATTGCTATATAATAAAAAGCAGAGTAGTCCTTTAAAATCTTGGAGACACGCGGTGATTATACTTGTTGACCAAGATGGTCCGCTGGCTGATTTTGAAAAAGGTTTTCTTGAGCAGTGGTTGGCGCGCTTCCCGAACGAAGTCTCTGTTCCCTCTGAAAGACGTCGCGCATTTTATATTGCTGACGATTATCCTAAATCCTTGAGAGAAAAAATAGAAAGCATTTATCTTGCCCTCGGTTTTTATCGCGGATTAGCGCCGGTTGCGCATTCAATTGAAACAATTAACGGACTTATAAATCTTGGGCATGAGGTGTATATATGTACTTCCCCGCTGTTACGCAACAAACACTGTGTGCGTGAAAAATTTGAATGGGTTGAAGAACATCTTGGCGGAGCGTTTACGCAACGAATTATTCTTACGAAAGACAAAACAATGGTTCGCGGCGATATCCTTTTTGATGACAAACCAGACATTAAAGGAATATTCAAACCAACTTGGGAGCACGTGGTATTTGACTGCCCTTACAACAGGCATGCTGTTGGGCAAAGAAGGGCAACGTGGGATACTTTTGCGGGCGTGTTAGGAGGTGCGTGAGAGGCAGATTGCTTCTCTTTTTTCTTGATTCATTATTTATAATTCATTATTCTTAACGCATGATTACATTTCACATTATCACTCTTTTCCCAGAGAGCTTTTCATATTTTGCAGATTCTATACTGGCGCGAGCTGTACGAAATAAAAGAATAAAGATTGTACTATATAATCTTCGTGATTTTACTTTAGATAAACGAAAAACAGTGGATGACAAACCATACGGCGGGGGTCCAGGAATGGTCCTTAAAGCGGAACCTATTATACGGGCGGTGCAAAAGATTATGAAAAATAAAAAACGAGTCAAGGTGATAATGTTTTCAACTGCTGGAAAAATATTTACGAATGTGTTCGCGCGCACCCTCGCGCGGCGCTTTAAACACATTGTTTTGATCGCTGGACGATATGAGGGGGTTGATGAGCGGGTGATTAAAATATTGCATGCTGAAAAGATTTCTATTGGTCCTTATGTTTTGACTGGGGGAGAAATACCGGCAATGGCTACAGTTGACGCAATTGCGCGCCACATCGGTGGTGTTTTGGGTAAAGACGAGTCTCTTGAAGAAAGGCGGGTAGCATCTCCGGAAGTGTATACACGCCCGGAAATAATTTTCTCCAATAAAAAAAAATACCGCGTGCCCGAAGTTCTTCTCTCTGGTGATCACAAAAAGATAGAAGCGTGGCGCCGCAGGCGCCGCAAATGACAATATTGGATTATCCACAGCCAATGTATTGAGGATCTTGACATTAGAATTCTGTTGACTATAATTGTCTTTAATTGTTGAACCTGATTGAGTCCTTGTTGGTTCTCCTTGTTTTTAAAGGCAATTTGGGCAATTAAGCTTTATACGTTAACAGAAAGCGTGTTTTTGGTGCTTTTTGTTGTGCTATTTCTTTAAGTAGAAATTTCTTTATTTATGGTTTTGCACTAAAACCAATTCCTACTCCATACCTCCCGCATTAAGGAGTTTTTTTAGTGTATTTTACAACGCATGCAAAAAAAATATTTTTCTAAATACAAAAAAACAATTATTGTTCCTCCCAATCTTATTGAGCCACAATTGCGCTCATATAAAAAGTTGGTAACGGACGATCTTAAGGTATTGTTTAAAGAATTTTCTCCTATTTCAGATTATTCAGGAAAGAAATTTGATTTAGAATTTTTAAAGTTTGAATTATCAGAGCCCGCGTTTGATGAGTTTTACGCAAAAGAAAATAAACTAACCTTACAGGCACCGCTACGGGTAGTGGTTAAATTAAAAAATAAAACACTGCAGAAAGAAAAAGAGCAGGAGATCTTTCTTGCCGATTTCCCCGCGATGACATCGCATGGCACCTTTATCATCAATGGGAACGAGCGCGTTGTCGTGTCTCAACTTGCCCGTTCGTTCGGCGTTTTCTTCAATGACGAGGAAACGCGCGGGGTTAAATATTTTGGCGCAAAAATTATTCCGTCACGAGGCGCGTGGATTGAAATTGAATCAGAGGCAGACGGTGCAATCTACGTCCGCATAGACAAGAAGCGCAAGATACCCGTTACTGCCCTATTGCGAGTATTCGGTGGCTTTACGACGGAGGCAGAGATTTTGAACGCCTTTAAAGATCATCCGGATGCGGTTCCTTATATTAAAACATCGCTCTTGAAGGACTCAGCAAAATCGCTTCCGGAGGCGTATGTGGAAATTTACAAACGCTTGCGTGACGGAACTCTCGCATCATCTGAGAACGCAAAGGAATTTATTGATCCGTTATTCGGACCTGAGCGGTATGATCTTTCTCCGGTTGGGCGATATCGGTTTAACAAAATGTTTGGCGGAAACATGGATGCGAAAGAGATGGATCGCCGCATTATTTCTATTGATGACCTCATACTCATTGTTTCTCACATCGTAAAGTTAAATATTACTCCGGGAGCGCA
>CAYZKP010000002.1:10500-20756 GCA_964479245.1 uncultured Candidatus Saccharibacteria bacterium
GTTTGTTGGGGAAATGCTTGAACAACGTATTCGGGTTGGGCTCGCGCGTATGAAGCGGAATATCCAAGACCGTATGTCAACAATTGATCCGGAAACAACGCTTCCGGTTCAGCTCATTAATCCAAGGCCGCTTCAGACAAGTATTAAAGAATTTTTCAATACTCACCAGCTTACTCAATACATGAACCAGAAAAATGCGCTTGATGAGCTCGAACACTTGCGGACGCTCTCTGCGCTTGGCCCCGGAGGGTTAACGAGAGAGCGGGCTGGTTTTGAAGTGCGTGATGTGCATCCTTCTCACTACGGCCGCGTTTGTCCCATTCACACACCAGAGGGGCAGAGTATCGGTCTTATCCTTCGGCTTTCCATGTATGCGCGAGTCAATGAGTTCGGCATTATTGAGACTCCCTACCTTAAGGTGGTGGGCGGCACGGTGACAAAAGAGGTTGTCTACTTAAATGCGGTTGAAGAAGAAAATTACAACATTGCTCATGCCGCAATTCCCTATAATGAAGAGGGAATCTTCAAAGATGAATTTATAGAAGTACGCGCCAAAGGAAAGGGCGGCAACATTCGTCTTGTAAATAAAAAAGAAGTTGATTTTGTTGATGTCGCCTCAAATCAACCATTTTCAATCGCGACTTCGCTCATTCCATTTCTTGAACATGATGATGCAAACCGAGCGCTCATGGGATCAAATATGCAGAAGCAGGCAATACCGTGTATCATTCCGGACTTTCCGAGAGTCGCAACCGGCGTTGAAAGTAAAGCGGCGCAAGACTCTGGCCGTATCGTTGTTGCTGAGGAAGAGGGAGTAGTGTCTGCAGTTGATGGGAATAAAATTGTAACTAAAAACGGCAAAAAGAAAGAACGTGAATATCGGCTCGTAAATTTCGTCAAAACCAATGAAGTGACGGCCTTCCGTCAGCGTCCGCTTGTCACTTTAGGGCAAAAAGTGAAAAAGGGTGACATCTTAGCCGACAACGCTTCAACAGTTAACGGAGAAATTGCGCTTGGACAAAATGTGCTCGTCGCGTTTATGTCTTGGAGCGGCGCGAATTATGAAGACGCGATTGTTCTTTCTGAACGCCTTGTGCGTGATCACGTATTTACGTCACTGCATGTTGATGAATTTCAAGTCAATGTTCGTGATACAAAACTTGGTCCAGAAATTACCACGCACGATATTCCGAATGTTGGGGAAGCAAAGCTCAGAAATCTTGATGAAGATGGTATTGTGATGGTCGGCGCTGAAGTTGGACCGAATGATATTTTAGTGGGTAAAATTACGCCGAAAGGAGAAGCAGAACTAACGCCGGAGGAGCGATTATTGCGGTCAATCTTTGGAGAGAAAGCTCGCGACGTTAAGGACACCTCAAAAAGGATGGAACACGGGAAAAAGGGACGCGTTATCAGAGTTAAGGTATTCTCACGTGATCGCGGTGATGAACTTGAATCCGGAACGATCAAGCGTATCCACGTTGAAGTGGCGCAATTGCGTACCGTTTCGGTGGGAGACAAACTTGCCGGCCGGCACGGTAACAAGGGCGTTATTTCAAAAATTCTTCCGATGGAAGAAATGCCTTATTTGCCAGACGGAACTCCGATTGATGTGGTACTTACCCCGCTTGGTGTCCCTTCTCGTATGAACTTGGGACAGATTCTGGAACTGCATTTAGGACTTGCGGCGCACACGTTGGGCTATCAAGCAATTACCCCGCCGTTTTTGGGCGCAACGGAAGGAGAGATTAAAACAGAGCTCAAGAAAGCGGGTTTCAACGAAAGCGGAAAAATGAAATTGTATGACGGGAGAACAGGTGAGCGGTTTGAACAAGAAATTGCTGTTGGATATATGTATATTTTGAAGCTTCATCACATGGTGGAAGATAAAATTCACATGCGTTCAATCGGTCCGTACTCCCTGATTCACCAGCAACCACTTGGAGGAAAGGCGCAAGGCGGAGGTCAGCGATTTGGAGAGATGGAGGTGTGGGCGCTTGAAGGGTATGGAGCGGCTCACACATTGCGGGAAATGCTTACCATAAAATCCGATGACATCATGGGGCGCGCCGCGACCTTTGATTCCATTATCAAGGGAGAAGATTTAAAACAGCCGAATTTGCCGGAATCGTTTAACGTCTTAATGCACCACTTAAAAGCGCTTGCGCTTGATGTTGAGCTTGAAAAAAACGAAAAACCTATTTCCCGCAAATAATTTTAAAAACACCATGAACAACATACCACAAGTAAAAGATTTTGATTCGCTTACCATCAAACTCGCTTCACCCGAGAGGATAAAGGAATGGTCTCGCGGAGAGGTGACAAAAGCAGAAACGATTAATTATCGAACGGGGCGCAGCGAGCGCAACGGGTTGTTTGATGAACGTATTTTTGGCCCCACAAAGGACTACGAATGTTATTGCGGTAAATATCGCCGCATTCGGTACAAAAATATTGTGTGCGAACGGTGTGGCGTTGAAGTTACGCGCTCAATTGTTCGACGAGAACGCATTGGACACGTTGAACTGGCAACACCTATTGCGCATATTTGGTTTTTGCGCGGCGTACCGTCTCGGATTGGACTTTTGCTTGATCTCTCGCTTGCGGATGTTGAAAAAGTCGTCTATTTTGCAGGCTATATTGTCACCGAAGTGAACGAATCGGAAAGAAATAGAGTCCTCAAAGATCTTGAATCGGAATTTAAAACAAAACAGAAAACAGCGGAAAACGTGAAAGAAAAAGAAATCCTTAAAAAACGTTTTTCTGAAGTCAAAAAAGAAATTGAAGATTTGAAGGAAGGTATTGTTGTGGATGAGATTTCATATCACCGCTTTTCTCTTAAATATGGCAGTATGTTTCACGCAGAAATTGGTTCTGAAGCACTCTATGGTTTGTGTAAAAAAATCAATTTAGAAAAACTTGAAACCCAGCTTGAGAAAAATTTTGAGACCGCCTCTCCTCTTGAGAAAACAAAACTAAGGAAACGCCTTTCGCTCATAAAATCTCTCCGAAAAGCGGGCATACGTCCTGAATGGATGTTTTTGACAGTAATTCCCGTGATGCCGCCACAGTTGCGTCCGATGGTTGCCCTTGACGGAGGACGGCATGCGACATCAGATGTGAACGACTTATACAGGCGAGTTATCAACCGCAACAATCGTTTGAAAAAACTTAAAGAAATAAATGCGCCCGATGTCATTTTACGAAACGAAAAACGAATTCTTCAGGAAGCGGTTGATTCACTACTCGATAATTCAATGCGGCGCGCGACTTCTCAACAAGGAATACAAGCGCGCAAAAAAGTACTCAAGTCACTGTCGGAAAACTTAAAAGGAAAACAAGGTCTCTTTCGGCAGAACTTGCTTGGAAAACGAGTTGATTATTCAGGTCGGTCCGTTATTGTCGTGGGACCGGCTCTTAAACTGAATCAATGCGGTCTTCCAAAACATATGGCGCTTGAGCTGTTCCGCCCTTTTGTGATTTCAGAAATTCTCAAACAAGAACTTGCTTATAACATCCGCGGCGCGGGTCGGTTGATTGACGAGGGGTTGCCTGAGGTATGGGCGATTCTTGAAGATGTCATCAAGGATAAGTATGTGCTTTTGAACCGCGCGCCGACTCTACACCGCCTTGGAGTCCAGGCATTTAAACCAATTCTTATTGAAGGCAACGCCATAGAACTTCATCCGCTTGTCTGTCCGGCGTTTAACGCGGATTTTGACGGTGACCAAATGGCGGTACACGTGCCGCTTTCAAAAGAAGCGCAAACAGAAGCGCGTGAGCTTATGGCGTCCGATAAAAATATTTTTAAACCAGGCACTGGCAACCCTGTCGTTATTTCAAAAATGCTTGATATTACGCTCGGAACATATTGGGTCACAAAAATTATTCCCGGAGAAAAGGGAGAGGGTAAAATTTTTGGAAGCCCGAATCTTGCAATTACCGCGCACGATTTTGGAGATGTAAGTCTGCGCGCAAAGATCAAGGTGCTTGCAACGGGCACGGAGAAATACAAAGAATTTAAAGGGTCCGTGTTTGAAACGTCAGTTGGGAGGCTTTTGTTTAACAGCGTTCTGCCAAGCGATTACCCGTATGTCAACCAAGAGGTAGACAAGAGCATGCTCTCAGAAATCATTGACAGTATTATTGATAAATATGACCTTGAACGCATCTCGACGATTCTTGATAAAATCAAAGATTTTGGTTTTCGTTTTGCAACAAAATCCGGGGTCACATGGGGCATGGACGATCTCTCGGTTCCGAAGGGTAAGGAGCGTGTCATTGCGGAAGCGCGGAAAAAAGAGTCTGATATTTTAGAACAATATGGCGAGGGGCTTTTATCTGAAGTGGAGCGTTATCGCATGACGATTGAGGCGTGGGAAAAAGCAAAAGAAGAAGTGACAAAAGCTATACCGGAAACGCTTGCGGAAAATGGCTCCGTCCATGATATGTGGAAATCCGGCGCTCGTGGTTCACTTGGCCCCATTACTCAGATGACGGGCATGAAGGGTATTGTGATGAATACGGTTGGAGTTCCCATTGACTTTCCTATTATCTCCTCGTACAAGGAGGGGTTGACGCCGATTGAATACTTCATCACTACGCACGGATCTCGAAAAGGTCTTACTGACACCGCGCTACAAACGGCAAAAGCAGGCTATTTAACAAGACGGCTTGTTGATGTCGCGCAGGATGTCATCATTACGGAAGATGATTGCGGTGATAAGGTTGGTAAAAAGATAAGTCTGAAGGAAAATATTTCCGGCATTGGCGTTTCTTTGGGGAAAATTATTGGAGGTAGAATGCTGGTGAAGGATATTGTAGCGGCGGATGGGTCGGTGGCAGTACCGAAGAAAAAAATTTTAAATCGTGCCGACATTAAGGTAATCGCTGCTTCTCGTGTGGCTGAAATAGCCGTTCGCAGTCCGCTCTCGTGCAAGACCGTCTATGGATTGTGCCGCAATTGTTACGGCGCGGATCTTGGAAGAAATAAACTTATTGAACAAGGGGAGGCCGTCGGCATTATTGCCGCGCAAGCGATTGGAGAGCCGGGCACACAACTTACCATGAGAACCTTTCACCAAGGTGGCGTCACTGGCGCCGACATTACCAAGGGTCTTCCGCGTGTTGAGGAGGTGTTTGAACGACGGGTGCCAAAAAATCCAGCGGTTATTTCACGTACTGACGGTGAAGTTCTTGAAATACAAAAAAAGGGGAACGAACAAATACTCGTTATTTTATCTAAAGAAGGCGGAAGCGCTTCAAAAAAGAAGGGCGAACGTATTGAATATGTAATACCGTACGGCAGAAGTGTCCTCGTGACTCCTAAAAGTGACGTGTTTCAAGGAATGTTGCTCACCGACGGTTCCGCGGATATTCAAGAATTATTTAAATATGGGAGCAAAGAGTTGACCGAGGATTACATTATCCACGAAGTAGAACGCGTGTACGATCTTGAAGGAGCATCTGTTTCGCGTAAACATTTTGAAGTTATCGTTCGTCAGATGTTTTCACGACGGAAGATAAAACAACCGGGAGATACCGTTTTCAGCCCGGGTGAGATAATTGAACATGTGAAATTGTTTGAAGAAAATGAAAAAGTAAAAAATGCAGGAGGTGAGGAAGCAAAAGCCGATCTATTGGTTTTAGGTATCAGTGAAGTGTCGCTTACTACAGCGAGCTTCCTTTCCGCAGCTTCCTTCCAGCACACAACGCGGATTTTAATCAGAGCCGCGGTAAAAGGCATGCGTGACAATTTGCGCGGCTTGAAGGAAAATGTAATTATCGGCAGGCTTATTCCGGCGGGAACAGGATTCAAAAAAAAGGATAAATAGAAAATCGCCGATGACCGAGTGATGTCATTGGCGACAGGGATGGCGCTCGTTTAATTTTTCCTTTCAATAGCTTCAACGATGCTTTGCCTTATACCGTCCAACGCGATTACAACCGATGTTAAAGCTGAGATCGCTGCCGCTCCAAAAACACCCTCTCCTACTGCCCAACCCGTGACTGTAGTTAAAAATATAGTGATAAAAACGTAAACAGGTTTCATACTTTTCTTCCTCTTCCCATGCTACATTCTATCTAAGACTTACATAATATTTAACACATGTCAAGTACTGTTGAACAAATCAAAGAGAGAATCGGTATTGTTGATTTGGTTTCTTCATATATAAAACTTGAGAAGGCGGGGAAAAATTTTAAAGCACGCTGTCCTTTCCATAACGAAAAAACTCCGTCGTTTTTTATTTCTCCAGAACGACAAACATATCACTGCTTTGGATGCAATAAAGGCGGTGATATTTTTAGTTTCGTGGAAGAAATAGAGGGGCTTGATTTTTCGGGCGCCCTGAAGGTACTCGCAGAACGCGCGGGGATTCCGCTCGTTAATTATGATCAAAAAGGAGAACATGAGAAGAAAAAATTATACGATATTCTTGAAACGGCAACTCAATTTTTTGAACGTGCGCTTTCGGAAAATGAGGAAGCACAGCAATATCTTGCATCACGCGCTGTAACTTCAAACTCTATACAAAAATTTAGAATTGGATTTGTTGAACCGGAGTGGAGAACGCTTTTTACTTTTTTAACGGAAAAAGGATTTACGCCTCACGATATTGCAAAAACAGGATTAGCACTCGAGTCAAAAGGAAGGTATTATGATAGATTCCGAGGAAGGATTATGTTTCCTGTTGCGGATTCAGGCGGTAGGGTGATCGCGTTTTCAGGCAGAATTTTTAAAGAAATGGAGGGTCGCAGTGAGCCGTCTGCGAAATACATTAATAGTCCAGAAACAGTTTTGTATAATAAATCTCGAACACTTTATGCTTTTGACAAGGCAAAAACCGCGCTCCGGAGCATGGATTCGTGCGTTGTCGTAGAGGGACAAATGGATGTTATTCTTTCTCATCAGACGGGGCTCACTCATACGGTTGCGGCAAGCGGGACGGCGCTCACGCTTGAACATCTTCAACTAATCAAACGTTTTACGAATAACCTTATACTTTCGTTTGATGCCGATGAAGCGGGACTGCGAGCGGCAAAGCGTTCTATATATATGGCGCTCAATGCCGGTTATGACGTAAAAGTAGCGCATCTTCCGCATGGTACCGATCCGGCATCACTAGTGGAACAGAAACAAGAAAAAGAACTTGAAGCACTGATACGTGACGCAAAACATGTCGTTTCGTTTTATGTTGATATGCTCGCGACTCACTATGTTGACGCGCGTCTCCTTGAGAGGCAGATTGAAAAAGAAGTGTTGCCGCTTATTGCGCATCTGCAAAGCCCTATTGAACAGGCACACTTTGTTGCGCTTCTTTCTGAACGGCTTCAGATTTCAGAAGAACCTATCTGGGCGGCGCTTAAAAATATTTCACCACAAAAACAAATGTTGGCATCTACCGTTTTGTCTGACCGTAATGGTATATTGTCCTCCGTGCGTGACCCTGAAATAGAACGGCTTAAAAAAATCAAACGGCACATACACGGTATCTTGCTATGGCAGGAAAAAGAGAAAACGCCCGCGGTTGACCTTGCGCATTTTAAAAAAAAATATGAAGATACCTGCGGAGAGCCGTTTATAAAACATGTTCACCTGTTTACTGAAAAAGAGACAGAGGTGCTCATATTTGAAATGGAATCTGCTCATCGTGATGGGGAACGCTTGCATGAGACTCTTGAAGAATTGTTTATGAATTTTTATCTTCAAATCCTTAAAGTACGACTCGGGGAGGTTATGGTGGCGATGAAAAAAGCCGAACAATCAGGTGACGAGGTACAGACCAAAAAAATTCTTGCGGAATTTCACGACCTTTCTCAAAAAATTAATCAACACGTACAGCAGTTTACTACATAACAGTTTTTTGTTTTTATTATGCAAAAAAAACGCACACATGCAAAAAAACGCGTTCGTAAGCATTCATCTTCCCATAAAAAGGGGCGGATTACGGCCCTTCGTTTGCGGGACAGTAAAGAAAAAATAAAGGCATCACGAAAAGCACGGCGTGCGGAAGAAAAACAAGAAAGGGGATTTGCCGCGCTTATAGGAAAAGGTAAAAAACGAGGGTTTATAACATATGACGAATTACTTAAGGAATTTCCAACGATTGAAGACAATGTACTTTTTTTAGACAATCTCTATGATCGGTTTGCAAAAGAGGGGATTGAAATTAAAAAAGGCGGCAGTATTTTGGCAGATGACGCCGCGACCGATGAGGAACTTTTAAAGGGTTATGGCGGAGCTACAAGCTCGTTTGATTCAATCCAAATGTACCTTAAAGAAATTGGACGGTATGATCTTATTTCCGCCGCGGAAGAAAAGACGCTCGCCAAACGAATTGAAAAAGGGGACGACGAAGCAAAAAACGTTTTGGCAAAAGCGAACCTGCGTCTCGTGGTGTCCATTGCAAAACGTTATGCAAACAGGAGCCAAGATTTGACGCTTCTTGATTTAATTCAAGAAGGCAATCTTGGTTTATTTAAAGCAATTGAAAAATTTGACTGGTCAAAGGGTTTTAAATTCTCAACATATGCGACCTGGTGGATTAGACAGGCGATTACACGCGCTCTTGCCGACCAGTCACGGACAATTCGTATTCCGGTTCACATGGTTGAAACAATCGCAAAATATAAACAAGTGGTGCGGCGACTCTCTCAAGATTTGGGTCGTGACCCGCTTCCTGAAGAGATTGCGGCGGAGATGGGCCTTGATATTGAAAAAATTCATACGATTAAGAATATTGACCAAGAAACAGTATCGCTTGAGGGCGCGGTGGGGGATGATGACGAAAAATCAACGCTGAAAGATTTTATCCAGGATGATCAAATTGCTGCTCCATCGCAAGAAGCGTCGCGAAGGATTTTGCGTGATCAAATAAGGGAGATTTTAAGCGAGCTCTCTCCCAAAGAGCGGAAAATTCTTGAAATGCGGCACGGACTTGAAGATGCCGCCGGCGTGATGCATACCCTTGAGGAGGTAGGCAAAGAATTTGGGGTGACTCGTGAGCGCATTAGGCAAATTGAAGCCAAGGCGCATGAAAAAATCCGCCAGCACCAGAAGGCGAACCGGTTGAAAAATTACTAATTTTCTAACTTTTAAAATTGAAAACGGGCCTAGCTAATGCTGACCCGCTTTTCTTTTGAATAATACCAAAACCACAATATGGTCGTGACTCCAAAAAGTAAAATTTGTATGGTGGCAAGAATTTCAAGTACCCATTCATTCAAAGCAAATGCATACACAACCCAAAATGCAGTTGAGGTTAAATATGCGCCGAGAAGTCTGATTTCAAGCGCTCCCGTTTTTCCTGCTTTATAGAGTTTCCAGGGCATTGTTGCTGTTGCGATAATAAGGCCAATAGAAATTGTGAGAAATACTTCATTAACCCAAGGCGACAGTGCTGTTGCGGGTACCATAAGGGCAAAGATACAAAATTGCGCTTTTTCTCGATTTGTAAACCCTTCGAACTTAAAAAGCCCGAGAATGATTGGTATGTAAAAGCTTCCCAATACCAGACCATTTACTACTGATGAAGCACTTCTTGTGAAAATGCCGTAGAAAATAAAAGCCCAGAATGCAAAGAACATATAGGAAAACAAGGTAATCGAAATAGACTCTCCAGATTTTTGTCTCCAGATTTTCTGATTTTGCTTCCAAAATCCCCAAGCCTCAACAATGGTAAAGACAATGGTTCCCAAAGCTCCAAGGGTGAGAGCGTTCCATCCCCATTCTTGATATTCACGAGTTTCTTTTAGAATACTCAAGACCACCTCAAGCATTATTTGATTTCCTCCTGCGATTACTTCAAAGAACTACATATAAAAATTTAACATATTTTAATATAAAAGTCAAATTTTTATGAACGTGTGATATACTCATACGTATAATGAGACGAAAGTCCGCCAGCACCAGAAGGCGAACCGGTTGAAGAACTACTAACAAAGAGAGTAGAAAGTAGTACAAAACTGGTCAACACCGGATGCCGACCATTTAGTAGCGCGCACTAATTAAAAAAGCGGGCACACACGCTAGGCCCGCTTGTCAGACGTTTTTTAGTCGCGCCACGTATTCTGTTGCTGTTAAAAATAGAATTGATGGTAATACTCCGTACTTTTTTTGAGCGGTTTCTTTAAAGGTTTTTTGAAGCGTGGAACCAAACGTGGGATATGTGCAGTCAGTAACAAAGACAAGGGGGATTCTTCTTTGGAGCGCGCAAAGACCAGCGTGCGCAACACATTGGTCTCCATAAAATCCA
>CAYZKP010000003.1:0-19397 GCA_964479245.1 uncultured Candidatus Saccharibacteria bacterium
CTCCAACATCCGGAGCAATAACAGGGATACTCGCGATTCTCGCCTCAACCATATTCATGCCGTACCCCTCATACCACGAGGTCACGAGTAAAACGTCGGCGCTTTTGTAATATCCCGCAACGTCGTTTTTCCATCCCTCAAAAATTACATTAGCTTGTAGCTTGTTGCTTGCAGCTTGTAGCTCAAGTTTTTTACGTTCGGTGCCATCGCCAACAATAACGAGACCAGCCTTCGGTATTTTTTTCAAAACTTTTGAAAATGCTTGAAGGGCAAGAGAGCAATTTTTTTCTCTTTCAAGCCGCCCAACCCACAAAATGGTAAAGGCAAACTTTCTAGGCAAAACTGCCTGCTGTGCATTTTTTATTTTTTCCACATCAACAAAAATAGGTAACGTCGTGTAGCGTGTAGCGTGTAGCGTGTAGCGTGTAGAAATTGAATTTTTGATTCGTTCTGAAACAGCCCTAACGCAGTCCGCTTTGAGCATAACTATTTTTGATGCGACATATCGTATGAAATTTTTTAACGATTCGTTTCGAAAATATGGACTTAAAAAATCAGTATGAATTTGGATTTGAAGCGGCACATTGAACTTTTTAGAGACCAGGCACGCAACAAAACCGGTTTCGAAGGGATCTTGGCTCGTCACAACCCATTTCAGATTTAAGATTTCTCCAGGTCGTCTGCGGACAGCGGGGCAGGCAGATTTACGATTTAAGATTTTTTTACAGACAGCATACATCTTCCAAAAATATAAAAACTTTATTCGTGCATATACAGAATAGACAAAAACGTTTTCCGTGATTCGTTGTGGGTTGTTGGTTGTGAGTTGTTTGCCATCGGTAGGAGCAACAATGTGGAGCTCCTCAAACAGTGTTCCATATTCAACCATGCGCGCCCGCACCAAACTACCAGGTTCAAAAATCTTTGCGTCTCGTGATAACATTAAAACTTTCATTGTTGTATATAATTATGATTACTTCTGAATTGTAGCAAAAGAAAAGCCCTGGTATGCTCCAAGGCTATTTTTTTATTGGCATTAATCGCAACTTACAAGCAACGTGAGAAATGTTCCGGTAAGCATGCCTTTGCGGTATGTTACGGAAATCGGCTGCCCTTTTTCAAAATCTCTGTACTGCTTTTCAGGAACACGAATGCGGCAGGTGCTACCATCTATCTCAAAAAACACTACAGATTTTTTGGGAACGTGCACAGCTGCAGCTGGTGATGCGCTCATTACTGTCTTACTCGCGAATGCCCTTTTATCTGTTATCACCGAGGAGGTCGTTATTTCTGTACCCAGAACAAAAATATCAAATAACGGAAAGGCAACAAAGAAAAAAATAAAAGTGCTCAATGCTAACAAAAACAAACCCTTCTCTTTTTCTCTAAAAATTACGGCCAAGTAACGTCTCCTTCATTCCATGAAACTACGTGAAATTATAAGGGATGATAAAATATATGTCAAGTTTTATTTAAGCCTTGCACATTTCGGACACGGAATATGCTTTAAAATAAGAATAAGGTGGTAGACACCGTTTGCCCGCCAACGCTAAACATTGTGGAGCAGGTGTTTTAAAAACGAATCAAATTTGAGATAGTTCATGAATGTTTCTCTCATCTCTTTTTGAAGCTCGTGAAATTGATTATTACTTAATGTATCCCAGAATTCATGAATGTACACGTCTATATTTTTAATATCTTGATGCGGTACGAATATAACAAATTTTTTGTAGTCAATTATATCCTCAAGCGGCAATATCCAATCAGTATCAATAAGTACAGGAATCCTTCCAAGCGCCAGAGCTTCGTAAAAACGAACTGCCATATTTGAATCACCCCGTGCGATAAGCGCCAAATCACTGTGCCGCATATTTTCAATATATTCTTTTCGCAATAATGCAGGATCTCCTTGTACTGTATTTTTATTAGCAACATAAAAATTACGAATCAAAAAAGAAGTGCGAACGCGTGAAGAATTTGCAAGCGCCTTAATCGCCTTTTTTCTAAAATAGATTCCTTGTTTGTGTACATCTGCATTTTTGTCTAGCAAAATATATTTTTTAAAATCAAGCGGAGCAATTCTCCGTAAATGTCCAAATCTCTCGCGCCACGAACTAAATCCAGCCCATCCGCAAAAACTGATCGTTGGCATTTCTTCTTTATCACGAAGAAAAAATAATTTGTCTTCTAAAATATCTCCTGCATAAATTTGCGTGGGAATAATTGTTTCATGTGGTTTTAGTCCTTTATACCGATATCCCGAATAGCGTAAAATAGTTGCGTTTTTAATATCTATCTCCGCCTCTCTGTCTCCAAACGCAAACATGAATACCCGCTTACCGTGTTTCTCCGCGGTTTGCATAAAATGATTGATGTATTTTTCATCTTTTATGGAAAAATAATTATGCGGAACGAGGAAAAAGTGAGCGTCTTCCGGAGTTTGCGTAAGTTCAATAAAACTATTATTCTTTTCTTCAAAGTTGGCTCGATATGCTTTTTTCCCTTTATACGGCTCTTTTCCCAAATGCCTGTTTAAAACAGGAAATGGAAGAACGTCCCGAAGCGGCTCTCCTATATATGCTTTGACCATAAATTAATTAAAATGAGTTTTTACGTTGAAATTTTGAATTTAAAATTTGTTTGTTGTTGAGATATTAGAATTTAGAATTTAAAACAACTGAATAAGTTCTTTAAGCATTTTTTCTTTTGTAAATGCTTTCGCTTTTTCAGCCCCGCCCGCTGAAAGTCGCGTAGATAACGCTCCGTCTTTCGCAAGTTGCATAATTGCGTTTTTAATTTCCGTTTTGTCATTATATGAAACCAAAAACCCTGTCTTTAAGTTTTCAACGAGCTCTGTGTTTCCCCCCACCGCCGTAGTGATGATAGGAGTCCCGAGTGCCATAACTTCAAGCAATTGGTGAGAAAATCCTTCATATCCAGTATTCAATACAAACATGTCCGCAACACAGACGTATTCCAAAAGCTCGTCGTGAGCAAGTTGTCCTATCAAAAAAACGTCATTTTGCATTTTAGAATGTGCGATTTGCAATTTGAGCGCTTCGCGTTCCGGTCCACTGCCTGCAATATATAGTTTTATGTCAGGAATATCTTTTTTGAGTTCAGCAACACATTCAATCAATGTCGCAAATCCTTTCCACGGTACAAGCCGTCCAGCAGAAAGTAGCACCGTACCGGTTACATTAAATCTTCTTCGCGCTTCAACCCTGCTGTACTCAACAGACGAAAGTGAAAACGCGTTATATATGACAGTAATTTTTTCTTCAGGTACCCCCCAGCGCATAACGATACTTTTAAGATAATTGCTCGGAACAACAATGGCATCGGCCTTACGTGCGACAAATCGCTCCACAAATCTCTGCGTCTCTGTCATCACATCAAACTTCTCAACTTGAAACTCCTCAGGTGTAATAAATCTTGCGTTACGCGTTCTACGTTTTACGATTCGCGACTGAAACTGTTCCCACGCATAATCTCCGACAATTTTGACGATAAACTGTTTTCCTAAAACAGAAGCGGCACATAATGCGGGAAGCCCGACGCTTACCGGATCCTGCGCATAGATAACCTGGATTGTCTCGCTCTTCGCGATAAGGTGCATAAAATACGCGATATGACGAAACAGTTTTGGAAATCTCCTTACAGAACCAAACGAAACCACGATCGGCGCTATGCCATAGCGGGGTAATTCTTCGTCTAACAATTTCGAATATGTCGCAGGACCTCCAATATCGGGCGGGTACAGCCCTGTTGCGATTAAAACAGAAGACGTTTTAAGAAAACCGCTATGCGGAGTGATATTAAAAATAAAAATTCTATAGATAAAAAAGCTTAGGATGCCGAGAACAAACGCAGTAATGAACGCCGCAAACATATACCACAGCCCAGCAATATCAACAAGTATAAATAATATACCGGTGTTAATAAGGAGTGTTACCACAGCAACAAGAACGTGCAGTATGAGCTGTCGCCACACAACATGAGCGTGCAGGCGCGAGTCTCTAAATGTCCAAAATTTCTGCAATACGAAACTGACCAAAAAAGACAATATAAACGCAACGGCCGATGAAATCAAATACCATAGCCACAAAATCTCGGTAAAAAAATATAGTAATAAAAAGTATACAACTGCCGCTGCGCCACCCGAGATAATAAAACGCACAAGCGTGTGAGACAATATGTTCTGTATAAAAGCCATAATACTATTGTAATGCAAGAAGCAGTTGTTTCATTTTTTGTGCAATAAGGTCCCAGCTGTAATCACGCACGGTGAGTTCACGAGCAGTTTGCAGCACCCTTTGTATATGCGGCTTATTGCGTTCATCAAGAATATATTTTATTTTTTCGACAATGCTTTCGGGGTTGCGTACAACGCATACGAATCCCGTTTCCCCGTCTTTTAAGAAATCGGTGATGCCGCCGACAAGCGTACCGATGATGGGAATTCCTGCCGCCATCGCTTCAATAAAAGAACTGCCCATCCCCTCTGAAAGCGACGGCCGTATAAAAATATCTGCCATATGATAATAAGAAGGCAATTGTTCATATGGTATGTGTCCTGCAAAGATGACACGGTCTTCTACTTTTTGCGCGCGCGCAAGCGCGCGCAATTTCTCTTCAAGCGGCCCGCTACCCACAATCAAAAACTTAACGTGCGAGGGGAGCAACGAAAGTGCTTTAATAACATCGTTAACGGCATTTTTTTCAACTAGCCGCGAAGTCGTGATTACAACCTTATCGTGTTCATCAATGCCTATTTTTTTTCTTAACTCCAGTTTTTCAAAATTCGAAATTCTAGATTCGAAATTCTTAATATCTACCCCATTCGGCACAACAGAAATTGGCGCTCGTGCCCCCATGCTGCGTGCATAATCTGAGAGATATGTAGAAATTGTCTGAATTAGGCGTGCGTACAAAAAAATTGATTTAAAAAATGGATATACAAGTTTAATACGCAACCTCCCTGTCATGTGAAAAATTGAATCCCCCTCCTGAAGAGTGAGAAGATACGGAACGCGCGGATATAAAAATCTAAAAAAAACAGCAGGGAACCCGGCGTATGCCATCATGACCCAAATACCGTCATAGTGATTTTTGCGGTGAAGTTCTACTGCTTTGAAAAATGCAAAGATCGGATACAGCACTTTTACCACATATAAAGGGAAGCTCACCATGTCGTTTGCTTTTGGATTTTTCTTAGATGGGCCAACACGATAGACCGTCACTCTACCTATTTTTTCTTGCCGCTTCAATGTGCTGTCAAACCGAAGCGTAACCATATCAAATGAAAAATCGCTAGAAATTCTATCCGTAATTTCTTTGACCGCAAGCTCCGCCCCACCCATAAACGGCTGATATGCAAGAGAAAAAATAAGAATTTTTTTTGGTGTCATCGTTGAGAGAGATAACACAGTTATTTCCGCTCGCGTTTCAGATCAGAAAATATACCGAGTCGCAGACCTAACCGCGCAAGAATAAAAAGTGCTAAAGTGTGTGTTGTCTGAAAAATTTCAATAACCCCCTTCCACAATGCCATTGAGGTGTGTTTTGCGTGGTAGTCCGCGCGCGTTGGAACAGAGCAAAAATTGAGATTAAGGTACCGCGCCATCGCGATAATTTCAAAACTGAAAAAATAATCATCGGTACCAGTATGTAAATCAACTGACTGGATTAAACGTTTGCTGTATGCCCGCAGCCCGGTAAAATAATCCCGATGCGGAAACCCGAGCATCATCCTTGCCATAAACGAAAGAGTCAAATTTCCGCAATACCGTACAATATCCATACCATCACGAAGCGGTTGTAATAAGTTAATAAATCGGTTCCCGAGGACAAAATCACAACCGCCATCTAGTTTTTGAATCGCTGAGGGTACAGCAGAAGAATCAAACTGGCCGTCTCCATGAAGCTCCACAACATAGTCAGCCCCCATTTCAACCGCTTTTTGCAACGCAAATTTAAGGTTGCCGCCGTATCCTTTGTGAGGAATGGTAAAAGCGGGCACGCCAAGACTTTTGGCCACTTCATAGGTATTATCTGTTGAACCGTCGTCAGCAATAATGACCGTATCAAATAAATGTACGGGGAATTTTTTAAACGCATCCCTTAATAGATGCGCGCAGTTATATACCAATATGACACCGAACACTCGTTTTTTAGAATTGAGCGGCATGTGTGATATTGTTGTATGATAACATAAAATGAGATTTGGGATATAAGATGTATGATTTAAGATTTAAAAAGCGCGAAAAGTATTCTTAAATCATAAATCGTATATCTAAAATTTTGTATGTGCAGTATCAGCGGCATCGTCAACGACAAGGGAGTAGAAAGAATGGTCAAACTTCAAAAGCACCGCGCTCCGGATGAGGAGGGTGTTTTTAAAGATGGGCCTGTCGAGCTTGGCATGGGACGACTCAAGGTTATTGACCTCACCTCTTCAGGCCTGTGTCCTTATAAAGAAGATGAATTTGTACTCTGCTACAACGGGGAGATTTACAATTACATTGAACTCCGCAACGAACTGAAAAAATTTGGATGGAATTTTCGAACAACTTCAGATACCGAAGTCCTTATGAAAGCGTGGAGACAGTGGGGCACTGTCGCGTTTGCAAAATTAAATGGCATGTTCGCGTTTGCGATGTATAACACCAAAACAAAACAGCTCGTTCTCGCACGAGATATTGCGGGAGAAAAACCGTTGTATTATTACCTCAAAAACAACGTCTTCGCGTTTGCTTCAGAGGCAAAAGCGTTTGTAGGAGTGGTGCCGCTTGAGTATCAAGAAAATAAATTTTTTGAAAGCTTCCAGCATGTCCACAAAGACACCCTCTTTAAAGAAGTAAAAGAGCTCCCCGCCGCACACTACCTCCTCTATGATGTTTCAAAACACACCCTCTCCCTTCACGAATATTGGGAATTGAAACTCTCCACAATTAATCCCAAAACAGCGGAGAAGGAATTTGAAGCATTGCTTGATGACGCCGTGCGTATTCGTACACGCAGTGATGTGCCCTATGCGCTCTACTATTCAGGCGGTATTGATTCAGCACTAATTTCAACATTTCATAATTTTGAACACCAATTTTATTTTGACAACACGCAGGACTGGAAAGATGATTTTTTCAAACACATAGATACGGTTACCTATCACCTTGATTTTCCGGTTGGCTCTCTTTCCTCGTATCCTCTATGGAAGCTCGCAGAGTGGGCGTCTAAAAAAGTAAAAGTGGTTATCTCTGGCGAAGGAGCTGATGAGATTTTTGGCGGCTACGTGAGATATCTTCCAGTCGCGCAAGAATGGGCGCTCCGCACGAACTTTCCTTCATATAACGCATATTTATTTGCAAAATATTTCCGCCACTTTTCGTATCTTGATGCATTTGCAACTATTACCACTCGCAACGATGACATTGAATTTGTGCGCGAAACACTGAGGCCGTACTTTGAACGCTTCGAAGACCCCATTACCGCAATGGGATACGCCGACTTTAAACTCATATTGCCGAGTCTTCTTCAAATGGGAGACCGCCAAGCCGGCGCATATGGTATTGAAAATCGCTGTCCGTTTCTGGACCGACGCATTATTGAATTTGGTTTTAGTCTTCCCCCCGAGCTAAAAATCAACGGGCTCAAACAAAAAATTCTTTTAAGAAATATTTTAAAAAAGCGCGGACTTGTTGAGCCGCTCTATGAGGAAAAACGAGGACTTACAATTACATTCAATCAGTGGTTTGATAAAAAAGACTGGGACCGAAGCATGTATTTTGATTTATTGAAAAAAAGCTGGCACAAGCGTTTCGACGAAGTAATTAACTCTGAATGATAAGGGTAACACGTTCAACCGGGTGTAACCTTAACGAGTTTTCCGTGAGATCCTCGTGAAGGGAAATTACAGAATAATTTGCAGAAAATAAGGAGCATGTGATATATTCTTCAGATATGCGCGTACTTGTAACCGGCATTTCTGGCTTTATTGGTTCTCATCTCGCAGAGGCCTGTCTTAAAAAAGGATGGGACGTTTTAGGCGTTGATACCCGTGATTTTAAATATGGCGCCATTGACTATGATTTTCATACGCCACAATTTAAATTTGAAAAAAGAGACGTGCGAACGCTTACACCGAAGGACTTAAAAGATATCTCTTACATTTTTCATCTCGCCTTTGAAACAAATATTCCGAACTCAATAGAACATCCGCTTGAAACAACGCGAGATAACATTGATATGACCGCATACCTTCTTGATGTGGCAACAAAAGCCGGAGTAAGAAAATTTTTATTCCCTTCCACCGCCTCCCTTTATGGCCGCAACCCTACACCGTGGCGTGAAGACATGCCCCCATCCCCGATTGAGCCATACGCGTGGCAGAAACTTGCCTGTGAATACGCACTTTTTATGTGGACAGAGCGTTATAAACTACCGACAGCAACCCTTCGGCTGTTTCAGGTATTTGGCGAAAATTTTCGTTTAGACGGAGTCATCGCTATATTTGCCAAACTTAAAAAAGAGGGAAAACCTGTTACGGTCACGGAAACATCACCCGGCTCACCTTATCGTTCGGGCCAGCGAGATTTCATTTACGTAAAAGAGGTGGCGGACGCATTTATTCAAATTGCGCTTTCGCCAAAAACAGGCAACGGCGAAGTATTTAATATCGGTAGTGGTAAAGTAACTACGGTTGAGGAGATTGCAAAAGCGATGAAAACTGAATTTACATTCATTCCGAAACGCGGGTTTGAAGTGGAGCGCCACGAAGCAGATATTACAAAAACAAAATCAGTGATAGACTGGAATCCGAAAGTAGAAGTACTTCCGTGGCTACGAGAATACATAAAAAAATTATAAATATATAATTAAATCAATATTTCATCTTTGCTCGGACGAAATGAAAGCAAGCTTTCACTTCGCTCCTCGCTAGACGAAATAAAAATTTTACCAAAAACAAGGATAACAACATTCTCACATGCTTGAGAATATGAGAATGTTGTAGAAAAGATATGCCTACATCTATTAAAACAATAAAAAATAAAACATGTCGTATATGTAACGGCACAAAGTTTGACCGAGTGCTTGACATGGGCCCCGCGCCGCTCGTGAACTCGCTCTTAAACAAGAAGGACATCACAAAGAAGGAAAAAACGTATCCGCTTGTTGTCATGCGGTGCGCGAAGTGCTCACTCGCCCAACTTGAAACAATTGTTGATTCACACAAAATTTACCAGGACCAAGATTATCTCTACTACACCGGCGACATGCCGCAGGAGAGCCAGTATATGCGCGCTTTTGACTCATTAGTGAAAGAAGTGCACGACACATACACAAAAAAAAATGATCTCATCGTTGATATCGGCTCAAACGACGGAACCATACTCGGCAAAATGGCAAAGAATCGGCGTATTCTTGGCGTTGACCCGGCAACAAACGTTGTTATCCGCGCACTTGCGCGTGGCATACCAACGGTATCCGCGCCATTCAATTCAGGAGTCGCACAAACTATCCTGCGCGAGTTTGGACCAGCGAAAGTTATTGGCGGAGCAAACTGCCTCGCTCACATCGACGACATTCACAGTGTAATGGGTGGCGTAACGACATTACTTGCACATGACGGTATATTTTGGGCAGAGGTGAACTATTGGGGCGGAATGGTAAAAAATCGGCACTATGCATTGGTGTACCTTGACCACTACTCATACTTTTCGCTTCAGAACTGGGTTGATCTAGCCCGTATGCACGGCCTCCATGTATTTGACGCATTTATCACCGAAGCCCAGGGGGAAGGGCTTTCATTGCGGTTGTTTGCTTCACGTAAAAAACGTGCAAAGACAGTGCGCTTCAGAAAGCTTGCCGCTCTAGAAAAGAGGACACAATTGAATACCAAAACGACAGCCGTTCGATATGGAAAGGAATGCAAAGAAGAGGCAAAAAAACTCTACAATATCATTGCACAATTAAAGAAAGCAGGGAAAATAATCGCCGGATACGGCGCTGCCGCAAAGGGCTTCTCCATTCTACAACTTGCCGGTATTACTGAAAAACACATTGATTATTTTGTGGATGATTCGCCCGCTAAACAGGGCAAGTACACACCGATTACCCATATACCGATTATCTCCCGTAAAGAAGCGGAGCGGCGCCTCCCCGATTACTTCTTCATTACCGCGCCAAACTATGCCGACGTTATCATGAAAAAAGAGAAAAAATTCCACGACGCGGGAGGCCGCTTCGTCGTCCCCGTCGGCAACATTGATATTTTATAAGCGATAATGTATTAAAAAACACTCCAACAATCTCAAGGTTGTTGAAGTGTTTTTTATATCGAGAGAAATGGTCGTTGTTCCCGCCTACCTAGACTACGTACCTTAGAAATTAATCGTAACTATTCCCATTATTTCTAAAAGATTTATCACGTTGTCTGGTAATTTCTGAAAGATTATTAGTTACAACAACCCAAAACGCCAATATGAGAACCATCTGAATAAACCACGAGAAACCATTTGGTGTCGCATAAATTTTTAAATTTTTGAAATAGATATTTTTTTCCAATTCTCGTTCTTTGCCACACTCAAGACGGGAGATCTTATCGCCCTCACAAAGAGAAACAACGCCATAAGATATTGGAGTATCTACCGGAACGGCTTTTATACTCAAAATACCCCCAATATTAAGAGGGAAGTAATCTCCCTTCTCGCCACTAGCGATATCGCAACCAAGGCCGTCACATCCATCATTCTTGTTGTATTTTCCCCAAAAAATATGGTCTTTACTGCCTAGAATAGTAAAAGTGGAAAGCTTGTTTTCTTTTACTTCCGAAAGATGTTTAAAGTTAAAATTGTAATAGCGAAGTCCCGAGGGGAAATTTAACAAACTTTCAAAAACTTCAAAATTTGGATTTTCTATTTTAACAAATTTTGAAACCAGGCTCGGAAAAGTAACATAAAAATTATTTGCGCCCGTACCAGGAAATAGTTCTTCATCAAATGGATACGGAAGATAAATTGAAGCGAACAAAAGACTTAGGACGAGTGCAACGCAAAATCTTAAGGTGAATTTATAGTATAGCCACACAAAAATTTTTTTAAGCCTACATAGAAATAGGGATAGCCACGATTTTAGTTTTGTCATATATTTTTCATAATTTGTTGCATCAAATAGACTATTTTCAATTTTGCTTTTCATAAATAGTATACCCTTCTATGTTTGCAACCGGCGCATAGCGCTTATCTAAAATATCCCTCCCCTCATCTATAAATTGATTAGTGGAATATGATACCACAACATCAGGCAGCTCCTCTAGAAAAAGCGGATTTTTGCCGATTGGCGGTAAGCCAAATAAATGCACCGGGCGATATGTTCGCGAAGAATCCGTGAGAAGGCCAACAGCTGGAGCGCTTAAAACACCAATAATACTTTCTGGAAAATTGGTTTCCACATATTCGGCAACCCTAAAAGGACCATCTGAATATGAAATGTCTGCCGCGGTGAATAGGTGCACGCCCTGCAAAAGCACAAGTCCGCCGAGAAAAAATATCGGTAGCATTTTAACAAGTGGTTTTTGTATTTGTATATTGAGACGTCGCGGGATCCGTTCCGCAAGAGCAAAAACGGCGTGCGGAAGAATAAATAAAATTAATAGTTCTGCGATTAAAATATACCGTAAGTATCCGGAGCTACGCAGATAATACGCAAATGCAAACAATGTATAGATAACAACAAATGTGTACAAAAATGAAATAGTGTTTTTTTTAGGAATTAAAAACCACGTAAAAACGATAAGCAAAAACAGGATACCAAAATATATAAGCGTTGATGAATCAAAAAATCCGGTCACGTTACGCAAAACATTTTGCATAATGCTTTCTCCATACGGATTTTTATAAAACGTAAAAATCTCCTGCCACGTTTGCAATTTAAACGGGCTCTCAAGCACAAGCGCCACCCACACAGCCGCGGCGGGGATCATTCCTGAAGCAACCGCGCACAGCTTCCGTATAAATTGTCTCCACGAAACGCGCTCAAGAAGTAACGTTAAAAAAAACGTCGGAATAATAAGCGCAAACACCGAAGGCTTCGCAACAACCGCAAGCCCACACAACAAACCCGCCCCAAAATACTGACCCCGAACAAGAAGCGCATACAACCCGAAAAGCAAGAACAGAAATCCGGGAATCTCCCCTGTCACCGTTCTACCATTTGCATAAAATGAAGCAAAACTTGCGGTGAGAAGGAACACAAAGATGGCTTCATGCTTTGAAAAGAGCGTCCGTGCAAGATAAAACAAAACGAGCAACACACCGATGAGCCACGCAAGCATATAGAGCCTCGCCTGTGACACTCCGAAATCAAACAGCGCAAAGACGCCCGCAAGCGGTACGGTTACCGGATACCCAGTCGCCTGGATTAAGTGCGGCAATTCAAAAAACGAATCGGGCGCAGTCTGCACAGAGAGAATGCGGTGACTTTTGAAGCTCTGCGCGATGTTAATACTTATTGCTTCGTCCGTCCACAGATGAGGTTTTGTGGTAAGCGTTTGAAACGATATTATGAAAACAAAGAGAAGAACGACGCCAACAAAAATTACTTCCCATCGTTTTCTTATCAATGTCAAAATTGTGTGAAGCATACTTCTATACTAACATGATACGAAAGGTTTAATCTCCTTGCAGATCAGACCTTACTTATATTTTATGCAATGCTTTTTGTGCTACGAAAAAAATTCAGTTGAGCTTTTAAATCTCGGCAAACAGCCGCTTGCGAATAAATATCCGCGTACGGAAGATTTTGAAGCGGAAGATTTTTTCCCACTGCAAACATTTGCGTGCCCGCGATGCAAAAATGTCCAGCTCGGAACCATGGTTTCGCGCGAACGCATGTTCGTCGATTATTATTATCTCTCGTCAGTCAATCCGGGACTCGTCCGCCATTTTGAAGATTTTGCCAAAAAGCTCTCTCGCGCGCAGTTTGTCCTTGACGTTGGTTCAAATGATGGAATTTTTCTCAAACCACTTAAAGAGTTGGGGGTGAAGGTGCTTGGTGTTGAGCCATCAGAGAATGTTTCAAAAATTGCAAACGATGCCGGGTTTGAAACGCTCACCGCATTTTTTGACACAGAGACGGTAGTGCAGATAAAAGAAAAATATGGCATGCCGGACATCGTTGTCGCAAGCAGCGTGTTCACCCACCTTGAAAACCCGCACCAATTTATTGAAGACGTAAAAGATGTAATGACAGAAGACGGGGCATTTATTATTGAAGTGGAGTATATTGGCAACATAGTGAATAATATCCAGTTTGAACGATTTTATCTTGATAGAATTTTTTATTACTCACTCACCTCGCTTAAGCACCTCTTCGAACTCCATGATTTGTATATCGCCGACGTTGAATATATCACCACTCATGGCGGGTCGCTGCGAGTAACTGCGCGAAAGAGTAGCGCGGCGGAAAAACCACATGCTCGCGTAGAGCGTTTCCTCCAAAAAGAAACAGGCGATCTTTCTTCGGAAAAGTTTGAACAATTCAAACGCGACGTTGAGGCAAACATTGCCGCCCTTCGCTCGGTGCTCGAAGCATATAAACGGGCAGGAATACGAGTCGCCGGCTATGGAGCACCAGCGCGAGTTACCACGATAACAAATTACGGCAACATTGGCCCGTCACTTATTGAGTTTATCGTTGATGACAGCCCTCTTAAACAAAATAAATTCAGCCCCGGCATGCATATTCCAATTTATCCAAAACAATATCTTGACGCGCAAAATCCAAAGCCCGATGTGCTTGTTGTCTTTGCGTACGAATACTTTGACGATATCAAAAAGAAAACACAAAATAGCCGGTACCGCTATCTCATGCCCATACCGCCTAAAGAGCTTGCATAGTATATCTGTTACCGAAGAACAATTATTTTAGTTGTATACTGTATTCATATGTCTCAACACATAGTACGCGAGGATATCGCAACAATCGCTCAAAATCTCGGTGAAGACGCAAAGCGATTTGAAGGAAAAACAATTCTCATGAGCGGTGGGGGCGGTTTTTTGGGTAAGTACATAGTCGGTGTTTTGTGTCACCTAAACGAGACTCTTTTTTCAAAGCCGTGCCGTATTATATCGGTTGACAATTACATTACCGGGCAGAAACATCCGCACTTTAATTACCACGACAAAAAAGAAGTTCTCGAGGTATGGGCTGACGTCGCACACCCCCTTCCAGTCCGAGAAGATATTGATTTTATAATTCACGGCGCGGGACTCGCCTCCCCGGTCTATTACAAAAAATATCCTCTCGAGACAATTGAAAGCGCGGTATCCGGAGTAAAAAATCTTCTGGAACTTGCTCGCAAAAATAAAAATATTGAGGGTTTTTTGTTTTTTAGTTCAAGCGAAATTTATGGAGACCCTGACCCATCTGCTGTCCCTACGCCCGAAACGTATCACGGATACGTTTCCTCCGTGGGTCCACGCGCCTGCTATGATGAATCAAAGCGCTTGGGAGAAACAATAGCGACTATTTACCATGAACAATTTGGAATACCCGCAACGATAGTTCGCCCGTTTAACGTATTCGGTCCGGGCATGTCACACAATGATCGTCGAGTATTGCCCATGTTTGCCTATAAAATATTAAATAATGAATTAGTGCCGGTGCACGGAGACGGAAGCCAAACCCGCACATTTTGCTATATCACGGACGCAATAGCGGGATTTCTTAAAGTGCTCCTCAAGGGCAAACCCGGGCATGCCTACAATATCGGCAATGATGATACAGAAATATCGATGAAGGATCTCGCGGCACTTTTTACGTCACTTGGAAACAACAACGCGACATATGAACTTATTCCGTATCCGGAAAATTATCCGGCTGGCGAACCGCAACGACGATGCCCGGATATCTCAAAAGCAAAAACTGACCTCGGTTTTACCCCTCAAGTTTCGCTTGAGGACGGTCTTCTGCGCTTCTTAGAGTGGTGTAAAAATGACTCTCAATACACGGATGGAAAACTTTCCGCTTAAGAACTTCCAAAAGCAATGCTAAAGCATATAAGAATTGCGCTCATTGGCAGAGGCCGATGGGGCAAAAATATTGAAAAAACCTTGCGTACTCTTCCTCAATGCACGCTCGCGTACACAAAGGAACAAGACTACCGTGCTCTTTTAACGAAAAAGGACATTGATGCTGTTATTATCGCAACGCCTGGCTCTACTCACGCGCGCGTCGCGCTTCCCTTCGTTAAAAGAGGCATGCCCGTGTTTATAGAAAAGCCGGTAGCTATAAGCGTTGCGGATGCAGAAAAACTTAAGCATGCTGCGGAACAAAGCGGGTCACTCGTTTTTGCCGGGCACTTACATCATTACAATCCGGCATATATAAAAACGAAAGAGTTGGCACAGAAAATCGGCAAGATTCGTTTTATGGTCGCAGAAGGAAGCAACAACGGCCCTTACCGCGACGACATGTCGGCGCTTTGGGATTGGGCTCCTCATGATATTTATATGATGGTTGATGTTGTGGGCAGTATGCCAAAAAGCGTACAGGCGTGGGGAACGTCTTTTCTGCGACCAAGGACGGCGCTTCACGATGTTGGTTATATAAAACTTAATTTTAAAAACGGAGTAATTGGATTTATTTTTAACAGCTGGCTTTTCCCAGAAAAAAGGAAAAAACTTACTCTCGTCGGGGAAAAAAGCAGTATTGTCTTTGATGATACCGCTTTACAAAAAATCGCTCTTTACAAAAACATGGGGCCGGGAGTAACGAAAAAAACCGTCGTACAAAAAACACCACGCGTATCATCTCCTGCGTATCCAAAAACTCTCCCGCTTTTCGTAGAGCTCAAAGCATTTCTTGAAACAGTACGATCTCGCAAAAAACCAAAAACCAATATACAAGAAGGACTTGCGGTTGTAAAAATACTTGCCGCCGCAGAAAAATCTATACAGAGGGGTGGTCGTGCCATACATATACAAAAAGGCGGAGTATAATCCGCCATCTTTTAAATATTTAGTTAAGATACAACACAGAAGCAATCACTATTGCCGTTGTGCCTGCCGCAAGTCCATTGCTCCTATTGACCATTTTGTCCCGTATAAAGAACCCATGCACTGAAAACGCGGCCTGCAAAGCGACGAGGGTAAATAAAAAAGAAAGAGAAATATCGGCGACTTGCCGCGTTTCCCAGATTTGCCACAATTGCGGCAAAATCATAAATGGATTTACTATCCCCGCAACCCATACAATCTTGTGCCAACGAATAATTTCGGCAAATCTTTCTCGCGTCATAAAGTCCCCATTTTAGAGTTATTCATTATCAAGCATCTCGCCAGTGAAGATATCCAAGGGCCCTTTCCGCCGAAACCATCTTCAAAATTCCTTTTGTACGATAGATCTCAAGACGTCTCAGTTCGTCTTCTAAGAGTTCGGCCCGCTTTCTCACAAGAGTCCCTTGCGAATGGGCCACTTGTTGCATCCACGGAAACGATACTCCTGGAATGGCATACACTCGTGTCTTTTGGTCACTGTTTGTTCGACTTTCTTCAAAGAGAACAGCCGTCACTGTTGTAATAAACGCGCGCACCAAATGGAACGGCGGAGCAATAACACCAACATCGCCTCGAGTTGCTTTATCTGCTTGCATTCCTTTGATATATTCCGCGAGAAGAAGAGCTTCAGAGCCAGTATTCACGTTTCCCTTAACATCAAATTTTTCAATTGGAACTTGATCCATAAAACCGAGGGACCTCAAGCGTGCGACCGAATGATCAAAGCCCTCATATCCGTGACCAAGATCCCCTTCCCCGATGCCAAGCTTCTTTACGCCTCTTTGCTCTACAAGCTCTATCGCTTTTAAAAATATAGAATCTTCGTTGTCTTTCGTGTTACTGTAAATATACGCAAGCGACAAAGGCCCACGACGAGGATCCCGATAATCGCAAAAAATGCGAGGCAAAAGCAGGAAAAAATTTTCAAGCTCTTCAGGAGAAAAATCTGTTAGCCTTCCCACGTAGTCCTCCTTTGGGCACGTCAAAGGACATAATTGTCCGCCCACAAGATAACATTCTTGTTTGATAAAGTCAAATTTTGGAGCGGCTACTCATTGAATACACGAGGAAATATAATCTTTAACATCATGCGTGGCACACCAAAGAAGTTCTCGTTCTGACCTACTCGTATCAAGCGTGGCGCTCATTCTGTTCCCTTTTCGCTCTGGAAGCATGGCAATCGGAGCGTCAAAAAGTTTTGCTATTTCAAGAATAGAATAAGCGTGGTTATTTCCTAATCCATATTCATCACCCGCTCCCCGCTCTCCAATCGCCACAAGCCCTTCAACAATATCTTTTACGTGAGTGAAATTTCTTTTTTGCGTTCCAGGGGAAACGACCGTAAGCGGTTGCCCATTTTTATATTGCTCTTTAAAAATACCGATAACGGTCGCATAAGGCCCTTTGGTAATTTCCCGAGGGCCATACACGTTGTAAAAATAGGTAATCGCGTAAGGCATACCAAACCATGCTCCATAATTTCTCACAAGCTCGGTGTTACTTGCTTTGCTCCACGCATACGGGCTTTGGTCTCTGCCAAGCCCCCCATCACCAAACTTTGTGCTTGAACCGGCATAGACAATTTTAGTTCTGCGTGCGCGGCAATATTCAAGCACGCTAAATGTCCCATTTTTATTAAGATCCCACACGAGCGCAACGTCATCAAAACTTTTTTCTACACGGGAATACTCTCCGAGGTGGTACACCATATCAACACGTTCAGGAACATGGCGCATAATATCTTTTGTGTGTCCTTCCCGGTATTCGGCTCCGACAATGTGATTAGCGCGTGAACCGGTAAAATAATTATCAAGCGAGATAACATGATGATTATCGCGTAGCAAGCGTTCAATAAGATGCGAGCCGATAAACCCCGCACCACCGGTTACAAGTATTTTCTTTTTGTTATATTTTTGTTTTGTACCGTCCATATAGTAATGATAACAGCGTTCCGAACATTATAGTTAAATATGAATAATTCTACTTCAAAAAATTTCCCAAGGTGTATCCTTGGCGAGTTTTCCACAGGTTATCCCCCATTCCACAAGGTGTATCCTTAGCTAAGAATCACGGGATAAACCTTGTGAATTATACCTGCGGTTTTTCTTAAATAATGGTAAAATCGTCTGCGTTAAGGGACTCATTTTTTAAATTTAAAGGTTGATCATGTTTTCTGAACAACACAAAGAGGCTCAGAAGTGACAGCGCGAGAAGCCCGGCAAGCGCAACAACCCACTTCATGAGTGAATAGTTTGGTACGGCGCCGGCGACAGCCGCCGATTGCACACCTTCAACACGTTTGCTGTCCTGACCTTCATCGGCATTTATTATGCTAACATCTGTATTTTTATCGTTAGTAACAACACCTACAGGCCTTTGCGCTGATACCGACGCGGTCGGAGCAGGCGTTTTAATATTTTCTTCTTTCGCTTCGCCTTGTTGATATACGAAAGCCACAGTGCCTTGCGGATACAGCAACGCGACAGAAGTGTGATACGTAAAACCAGTTGTTTCTGCTGAAAACCGGAGTTTTTTATTCGGCACGAGGTATGTACGTTCTGGAATCGTAAATTGTTTCTCCCCCGCCCGAATAACAAATCCGCCGATACTAATTTCCTCTTTTGTATTATTGACGAGCGAAACAAAAAAATAATCCGCAGTAACAATTGAGTCAATGTGACTATCCGCAGGGATAACAGTGACTATTATTCTGTCTGATGCAGAGTAACCGCCTGAAGACCCGGTGGCGCTCACAATATATTCCCCCGTATATTTATAAGCGTGGGTAATTGCGGCGCCATCCTTAATGTTTCCATCACCAAAATTCCAAAGAAAGCGGGCATTGTGAATGGGGTCTCCTTCTGTACCGTACGCGATTGCTTTAAACACAGTATCAGCCCCCGCAAGTACGATTTGTTTAGGAGGGCCAGCATCAACAAAAATAGTTTGTTTTGGTTCGTATGCGGTGTTTACGCTTGCCGTATCTTGTGCGGAGACCGTGTCCTGATGTGAGGTGTTTGAATTATTATTCCCTTCCTCCACCGCATTTATCGCCTTTGGGGTAGCAGTAGCGGTAACCCAGCCGCCAGTTGCCGTTCTCTGCATGGTTTCTTTAGTTGTATTATCCCCCGCTTGCCATCCTGAAGTTACATCAATGCTATAAATAGCGTTCCCCGAACCATCACGTAATCTTAAAAACTCTCCTGTATTTGAAAGTGCGCCTGTATAAATACAATCTGCGGCAACAGACGAAACGCTTTCGTCGCTCGTTCGCTCAAGTATAAAATAGCCTTGCGGGCCTATAATAGCAGTCGTGCATTTTTCAGAAAAAGACACTGAGGG
>CAYZKP010000004.1:0-12755 GCA_964479245.1 uncultured Candidatus Saccharibacteria bacterium
CTATATTCTAGCATAAAATAAGTCTACTGTCCTCTACGGGAATTAACGAGAAAATTGCGAAAGACAGGAATCCGTGAGTTTCTTCTTGTCGCTTGCTTTAAACGGGCCGACAAGGGCAATGTTGAGATTTTTTTTCTTGAAGAGATCCCGCGCAACGCGAAGAATGTCTTGTTTTGAAACCGACCTGATTTCATCGGCGTATTCCTGTGGAGTTTTTGGCCGCTTCTTTAAAACCTCATCCATGCCGTAAAATTGAGCTTGCGCATTTGATGTTTCAAGACCCGAAAACAAATTTCCAACAAGATAGTTTTTTACCTTTTTAAGTTCTGCATCACCTACTTCGTATTTCATAATCCGTAATACCTCATCCGCAATCGCGTCAAGAATTTCCGCAACCCGCGCGTTGTGAACTCCGGTAAAAATAGAAAACAAGCCATGGTCAGTAAGCGGCTCATGCTCTGCCCCCACATAATATCCCGCACCGAGCTCGTCACGAATTCGGTGAAAAAGCCGTGAACTCATTCCACCACCAAGCACCGCCGCAAGCACTTGCGCCGCTGTTATGTCTTTGTGGGTAACACCATACCCGCGAAATCCAAAAATAATGTGAGTTTGGCTTGTTTTTTTATGTTTGATCAAAACAGCCGGCTTGCGCTGGGAATCTTCCGTCTTTTTCTTGCTGGTCTTGCTACGACGCGCAATGTGTTTAAACATTGCTTCAGTTTGCCGCACCACTTCAGCTTCATCATATTTCCCCGCGACCACAACAATAGTAGATGATGCGACATAGTGTGCGCGGCGGTACTCCACAATCTCTTCACGACTTACCCGTTTGATAATCTCTCGCGTTCCTGCAATCGGCCAGCCGGCTGGTTGGTCGCCGTAAAGAAGCTCAGTAAACAAATCCCAAATATCTCGTTGTGGATTATCTTCATACATTTGAATCTCGCCCACAATCACGCCGCGCTCTTTTTCAATTTCTTCCGCCGGAAGTGTCGCGTTTAAGTAAATATCCGAGAGCACATCAAGTACATTTTTGAAATGTCGCGCTTCTGCTTTGGCATAATAGCCGGTATACTCATGACCCGTAAACGCATTATAAGAAGCGCCAAGCCCATCAAGCTCTTGCGAAACGGCTTTCGCGCTTGCCCGTTTTTCCGTTCCTTTAAAACACAGGTGTTCAAGAAAATGCGAAACGCCGTTTATATTTTTAGTTTCATACTTAGAACCGGTTTCGGTGAGTACCAAAACGGTCGTGGTTAAACTATGCGGCATGGGCACCATAATAAGCCGCATGCCATTTGAAAATATTTTCTTTTTAAAACGCATATATGTGAGAGATATGTATAGTGTAAACTAAAAAAGTATATTTACAAATTTTTTAAACTTCTAATTTTTTACGTGATCGCATCAAAAGTCAGAAGTTGTTTTTTGTTTGTATAGAAAAAGCGGGGCATGATTCCCGCTCAATTTAATTAGTATACATACGGAGGAGAGACTTTTTTTGGTTTATTAGGATTGGCTTTTAGCTCACGATATTTCTCTCGCGCTTTTGAAATCCGAGAATCCCATACATCTTTTTCTTCTGATGAAGAGACAAAAACTCTGGTGTTTTCAATTAATGTCGTCCCTGGCAACATGAATATTGAATTAAACGAGCCACCACCTAATACAACGGTGCCCGGCTCTAAACTATCAAGAACTACAACGAAGACAGTATCATCTGCAAGATTGATTTTTACGGAATTTCCGGCCACGGCAGAAACACCCGAACAGTAAAGATATACTTCTTTTGGAGATGTGTAAATGGAACAATACTCAACGGCAGACCAATCAAAAGAACGTTTGGGCGCGTAAGTAAATAAAGCTATGCCTCCTCCAAGAACAACCAAGAAAAAAAATACGATAGAAAGTGGCTTGCGCACTGTAGCCTCCGTGCATTTCAGGGGTAATTGCGGGATCCCACGACTTACCGCAAAATAGCATTCCTTATTTTGATTGTCAAATCGCTGATGGCAATCCGTTCTTGCTTTCCGCTATCACGGTCGCGCATGGTCACTGTGTCATTTTCTAAAGTTTCAAAATCAATGGTAATGCAATACGGCGTGCCAATTTCATCTTGTCGTCGATAGCGTTTGCCAATGTTACCATTATCGTCAAATTCAACAGCAGAAATTTCTTTTTTGAGCATCGCATATACTTCGCGAGCTTTTTTGACTAATTCCGGCTTGTTGCGAAGGAGAGGAAATACTGCCGCTTTCACGGGAGCAATAGACGGTTTTAATTTAAGATATATTCGTGTTTCTTCATCCATTTCGTCTTCGGTGTATGCAGACAAAAGCACCGCAAGAATGGTTCTGCCCAATCCAAACGTCGGCTCAATGACATGAGGAATAAATTTTTCTCCCGTTTCTGAGTCGGTGTAGCGAACATCAACACCAGATGCTTCCATGTGTTGCTTCAAATCATAATCCCCCCTATACGCAAGCCCATACAGTTCTTTCACTCCAAATGGATATTCAAATTCAAAATCAATCGTGCGTTTTGAATAGTGCGCCCGATCTTCTTTTTTTACTTCAAGCTCATGTGTGTTTTTTCTGTTTATCCCGACACTATCTACCCATTTCCACATTGCTTCACGCCAATATTCAAACCATTTCTCCCATTCAGATTCTTTTACAAAATATTCAAATTCCATTAAATCAAACTCTCTCACTCTAAAAAGAAAATCGCGTGGAGCAATTTCATTTCTGAACGCCTTACCAATTTGCGCAAGACCAAACGGAAGTTCCGGATGTATTGAGTCAACCACGTTTTTAAAATTGACGAACATTCCTTGTGCCGCCTCTCCACGCAAATATGCTGTCTGTGTTTGTTCCTCTACGCTTCCCATTGCTACTGGGAATAAGAGATTTACTTTTTTCTCTTCACTGAGCACCCCATTGCATTCAGGACATTTTTTTAAATCTTCAAGTTGGTCGCTTCTGAAACGTCGTTTGCATTTCTCACATTCAACCACCGGATCGGCAAACCCTTTCAGGTGACCGCTTGCCTCCCACACCGCCTCGGGCATTAAAACACCCGTTGTCAGCCCAAACATATTCTCTTCCTCGCGAACAAAATGATTCCACCACAGCTCTTTTATATTGTGTGCAAGCTCTGAGCCATATGGTCCAAAGTCATACATTCCCGCAAACCCACCATAAATTTCAGACCCTTGAAATACAAAACCGCGCCGCTTACACAGCGAGACAATTTTTGATAGTAAATCACTTTGTTTGTCGTGCTTCATGTTATTTTATTGATACCAGAAAAATGATATATGACGCAATTTATTCAGCTGGTACTGCTGTCGACGGCTCCACCACTTTGCCGTGAGTGAATACGAAGTTCGGATCGGTGTTTAAAGAGATCGTAAGCGCCTTCCACACAATGCGAATCGGCGCTTTAGTAAATTCATCAATGCCGGAAAATGTTGACTGCCCGATGATGGTCGGCGACTGCTCGAGTTGTGAGATACTTGGCGTAAAGACAACCTGAAATGCAACCTCGCGCGGCGCGGCGCTTATGCCTGAACCAGCCTCAAGACGACCAACACTCCATGTGATTTCACGAGACACGCTGTTGTAAGTAAGCGCTTCCTCGCCCGGAGATGAAATGCCCATATAGCGAACGTACGGTGGCAATACCGCAGAAACTTTGGTATTTGAAACATGGTTAGACGAATTAACCGCGGTCCATATGACGGTATATGTCGTCTCGCGTTCTACTTCAGGAGGCAATGGTCCGGTATTTTGAAATGGTCCCGAGAAATATACGATCCGCGGCACAAATTCAACGTCTGATGGTACCTTAATTTTTCGTTCAACGGAATTTTTGATTTCCTCGGGAACTCCAGAGGCGGAAAGTCTGTTGCCATTTGTGTGTATCGCGACCATGACCGTTGGCTCTCGCAGAGCGCCTCGTGCGCCAAACAGCGGCAGCAGTGAGAAATTAAAACTAATTTTTCCTTGAGCGCCCGATTCCAATTCTCCGAGTTCCGGAAAAGAATTTTTGTCCCACGAAATTGTGTTATCGCCGGAATTATAAAATCCATTTTGTGACTCTACGGAAAACTTATCCACCACATCTCCCTTGAGTTCCGCAACAACTTTTACATCAACAAGTTTCGCGGCTAAATTGTTTGTAAAAATTGCTTCAACGTCAATCACGCCATCGTGAGAAACGATATATTCCGGAAGCGTTTCGCCGTTCACAAACAAAAGCGCGCTTAAAAAGGGACGTACGATTTTTGTCTCAGCAATTGATTGATTGTAGACCACACCGACCTCATGTTCTTCCTTTTGCGAGCGGGTACCGCTTGAGACACGGAATATTTTTGATTCTCCATCCTGCCCCTCCATCACGCCACGAATTGTTATTACTCTTTTACCCTGCGGCGGTAAATCGCCCACTGCAAAACTGTTGTTTCCTGCCGTTGGTTTTGGAGCGGCTTCTTTGAACGAAAAGCCAAACGGATACTCAACCGCAACAAGAAGATCTTTGGTGACAATATCCGCGTTTGAAGTAAGAGTTATTTGGAGGGTAAACTCCTGCCCGGAGATAACCTCCGAGAGCGTCTTCACGGAAAGACTTGTCGCCGACGAACTAATCGTTGCAATATATTCTTTTTCTTTTACAAAAATAGCGTTTGAATCAGCGACGCGATATTCAAGCGAAATATTAAATTTTTTTTCATCCCCCGCTTGTCCAAAGAGCGCGACACGAAGCGGCTCTTTAAAAATCGCTCCCGGTTCAATTCTGCCCAGCGATTTTCTAAAACGGGTTAATTCGCTTTCCACATTTTGAAGATTCCGGGCGCCTTCCGGATATTCAATGATAAAATCAACCGACTCAAGCGCTGTGGGATTTTTGTTTTCAATCGCAATCTGAAGCTCAAGCTCTTCTCCTGCCTGCACAGACACCGGGCCGGAAACGACAATATCAACATTTCTCGTTGAGATGAGATTTGAATTTCCTAGAAAGACAAGAACGGCAATAATAAGCGCCCCCAAAAAGAAAAGCGTAGATACAATAAAAAACTTTTTCCAAAATGGCATACGGATTTGAGATGAAAGAGTAGTCGGCCTTTCGTGCACAATATCAGTCTTGCTCCACGAATCCCGTGGCTCGGTTTCGTGCATGTGCAATGTGAAACGTTTCTCTTCGGGCGAACTGGTGCTTTTTCGGTATAGGGTCTTTTTCAGCCGTTCAAGCCGCCCCTCTTTGTTTTGGGTTTCATCCATTCTCTGTATTGTATCACAGAGAATAGAGTCGTTGAGTTAATATCCAACAGTCTCTCCGTCACTTGTGATGATAATCGTTCCTTGCGTGTCGGTCCTTAGAGCCTCTGTTTCAAAGCGTTTAAGCCTTTCAAGCACCTCCTCGTGAGGGTGTCCGTAAGAGTTTGATGCGCCAGAAGAAATCACCGATACTTTCGGTGCGACAAAGCCTAAAAATAATTCCGCAGTTGAAGTTTTTGAGCCATGATGCCCCACCTTGAGCACGTCCGAACGCAAAACGGTCCCGTCAATGGTCACAAGAAAATTTTCAATTTTCTGTGGCGCATCACCGGTAAAAAGAAATGATGTATTTCCATAAATCAGTTTTCCAATAATTGATCCGTCATTTGTTTCAACCGCAGACACATCTCTGTCAGGAAATAGTATAAGAAACTCTACTCCTTGAGATAGAACAATTTTCATCCCTCGGCGCGCGATTACTGTTCCACCCTGTTCCAGCTCCACGCGCCGGAGCAGTTCTTTATACGCGCTGGTGTCTCCCGATACTCCGGGTTCAACAAATGTTGATACATCAAAACGTTCAAATACCGACGGTAGGCCGCCGATATGATCTTGATCCGGGTGCGTTGCAAGAACAACATCAATAGATTTGTCATAAAACGGCATAACCGCGGCAAGCTCCCGCAACACGCGCGCATTTTTCCCACCGTCTATAAGCATTTGGTTGCCATTCGGCGCTTCAATGAAAATCGCGTCTCCTTGTCCAACATCAAGAAAAGCAACAGTAAGAATATTATTTCGTGTTTCCGCAAAAATCGCGTTGAAGATTAAAAAAACAGCCAAACACAATAGCACACCAAAATACCACAGCGTGTGTTTCTTAAAAGACGTCATTGTGATGCAGTATATACAAAGATCCGACAAAGAAAAATTGCGTCCAATAAGGTGTTGTGCTATAAAAGGAGCTTAGATGTACTCCACCGTTTCTTGAGATAGGAGAGAAGGCTCATGAATACCAGACAGACACTAATTCCTCCCAAAGATTTCGATGCAGCGGAGGACGTGCTTAGACAATTTTTCCGAGGGCAAAAAGGATTCGTTTCGGTCCCTACGCAGAGCCGCCGTTCTATCCTCGCAGCGTGTGAAGATCCTCAAACCATGGGCATGTTTATGTACGCTGGAGAAACATGGCCCTTACCGCAAACTGGACAAATGTGGCTTGAATACGAGCTTTTGACAAAACATGATGTTCCCGGATACTTTTGTATGAGCACAAGTTACCGTGAAGAACCAAAACCAATTACAGGAAGACATGACCTTATTTTTCCCATGTTTGAGTTTGAAACACACGGCGGCGTTGAAGAGCTTATTAAACTTGAAAAAGAGCTCCTGTCATTCCTTGGCGTCGGGAAACGAGAAGATGATGGCGAATTGGAATACAAAACTGCCGCACGGAGATTCCATGTACTTGAACTCGAAGCTGAACACGAGGAACAGCTGGGTAAGGAATGTTCAGATGTTGTATTTTTAAGACATTTTCCTCTGTACACATCCCCGTTTTGGAATATGAAAAAAGTCGGCGATCTTGCCGAAAAAGTGGACGTTATTTTATTCGGGATGGAAACCATCGGATCTGCAGAAAGAAGCACCGACCCAGATGAAATGCGCCACCTATTTATGACAATAAGTAATGGTGCGTACGCCAACACGCTTTTTGCAAAATTTTTGCAGGAACGCGTACTTGCAGAATTAGACGAGTTTTTAAAGTTAAAATTCTTCCCGCGCTGTGGCGGAGGAATCGGCATGACACGGATGATTCGCGCGCTGAAGCTCGCCGGAAAACTATAACAGTAAAAAAGCCTTGCTTATAAAGTAAGGCCTTTTAATTTATTCAATAATATCGCCAAATTCGTCAAAATGTTTCCGTGAAAGAAATTCTTTTACGAGCGGGTCGTCGAGTGCACCCCACATCCGAAGGGCAGCTTGAAACTGGAGATCGTTATGCGTTGCCGTATCGGGCAATTTGGTTTCTGTGTCACGAAATACTTCTCTTGAATCCTCAACAACAAAATTCGGCAAGACCCCGATACCGTGTACAGGAACTTTGGCGTTACCAACAAAATATTCGGAAACAGTGAGACGAAACATCGGCCCGTCATCCGCTTGAGTAAGAGGAATAACTTTCTGTACGACGCCCTTACCAAATGTTTTGTCGCCAAGGACAATAAAATTTTTATAGCGAGAACCCCAATCCTTCATGGTTCCTGCAAAAATTTCCGATGCAGATGCCGAGGCATCGTTTACAAGTACAGTGATGCGATACCGCGCAAAACGACCCGGGGTTTTAAACTCATCGGTTTCAGTAGACACAAAACAAGGCATTAGTGCGTTTGTTTCTGGATCTTCACATTTTGTCGCCAGGTGGTCAATTGTAAAAACCTTTTCTCCATTTTTAAATCTCTCTGACAACACAATACTGTTTTGCTGTTTGTTGAAATAAAACAATGCTTCAAGAACACTCCACATAAGACCTCCTGAATTATTCCGCACGTCAATAATGACGCGGGGAGATGCTTCTTTTTCAAATTTCGCAAGCGCCGCCTCAAGTTCATCCGCTGTCTGTTCACCCCATGTGCGAATCTGAACATAGCCAATTCCCGACGGAACAACAAACGAGTAGACGCTCGGCAATTTAACAACGGCGCGTATTATAGATGGTAATGCAATTTCCATCCCGTTCCGCAACACCACAACAACAACTTCGCTGCCGGGTGTTCCTGTTAAAAGCTGTACCGCATGCTTCACGTCTTGGATATCAACAAAGGTGTCGCCTGCGCCTTCACGAACACGCAGTAGCATGTCGCCCACTTGTATGCCAGAGGAAGCAGCCGGACCTCCTTTAAATATGTGCCGAACAAGCACCCCCGTTTTTGTGCTGTCGCTCTTTATTGTCTCTCCTATGTGTATCCCGATGCCAGCAAAGGAGCCACGTTGCCAAATATCCATCGCTTTCGTTTCCTCAGAAGTCATAAAGCCAGAAAATCTGTCCAAACATACAAACTCGTTCTTGTCGGTATCGCGCGCTTGCGCAGAGTCATATGGCAATGAATTCCCAGAAAGGGCTTTTAAGATGTCGTCTGCGCACCGCTTAAGGTCAACAGGATACAAATAAAATGTATCAATGAAGTAAAAAACTTTTTCAAAAATATTGGGTTCACGCTCTGTTGCGTTTATATGTTCTTCAGCATATGCGGGAGAAACAAGCACGCATGAAACTGCCAACGCAAACAAAGCTCTCGCTACAATGCCATTCTTCATCGTGCCGCCTATTCCATATGTCAAACAAATCTGCCCTTGAGCATATCACACGAATAAAAAAAGAAAACCCGCAGAATCACTGCGAGTTCGTTCTACATATATTTTAAATTAAAGGCGTTCTTTATTTCGAGGAGAAGGTTCGAGAATCATTGGTCCTCCCGGAGCAGGGTCTTTTGGAGGTTCTGCCGCCTGCGGCATCGGATAAAACATTGGCTCCTTTCTGTCCCAAGTGGGTTCGAAAGGAAGTCTAAACATCAGAGGGCGACCTTCCCGTCGCGCTCTTCCCATTTCATTCTGCAGTTCCTGCGCCAAATTTCTACTCCATGGCAAACGATAGTAGCGCGGCTCAGGAAAATCTGGCAATTCAAGCAACAAATAAATTCCTTTTCCTTCTGCGATCTTCGCTCCAAGCACGCGAGCTTCTGCGGCTTTTTTTTTCGCAAACTCTAGCTTCACTGGTTTTGGACGACTTAACAAATCAGCAAAACTAAGGTATCCCGCAACAGTAAAAGCGGCAAAAAGGACAACTCCACACGTTTTGACCCAAAACTTCCGCGGAGACCAAATGGCAAGAGACGTAAGCCCAATGGCTATTCCAATAAAGATTACAATGTGCAGTGTCAGTGCTTCCATGGTAGGCTCCTTTCCTGCGCTAGAGGAATCACGGTTTCGGGCATGCTACAGACGTTCGTCCGCAGGACTAGCGGAACTTGGAGCTATGGCTGACCGAAGCGGTTTGAACAGGGAGTGAGCACTGCCGGGTACAAGATCGCCTTCCTCCGTAAGAACAAAGCGCATCGCAGTCACCTCTTCCCCATGAGAAAAAAGATTAACTTCAGTTTTGATCAATTGCCGCGTATCTTCATTCGCCGATTTTTTGACACTCGCTACAGCTACTACTCTCACCGGGTATACGCCCGAAGGATGCCGATACAAGTGAACGTTGACTGTGTATTCCCCCGGAACAATACCGCGGCTAAAACTATTTTCATAGTTCACTTCGGTGACATCACCCTGTCTGCCGAGATCATCCCGAAGCAAGTTAAACACAACGCCGCCCTTGTTTGAGTATCCAACGGGCACATCGCCGGGAGCTTGCACCCATAAATCAATATCGGTATCAAGCTCGGGGGACCACGTGATTTCAACAATCACATTTCCCGGAGGAACAATACCATCCTGTGACTTCTTCGCTCGAGGATTGATGTGCGGCAATAAAATCATCACGATTACCACAAAACCAGCAAGCGCAAGCATGGTCATATCCCGAAAGGTGATAGAGGTGTCGCCCTCCGAAGAACGGTTACGTCGCAGGTTCATCATGAGCTTTGTCCTCTTTTTGAGGAACAAGATGCGGCATCGTCATACCAAGGGAAGTGCCCGCTCTTGTGCGCACCACACCGCCACGTTCCCCGAGCAACGTAAGAAGATCGGTGGAACCTCCTTCAATGATACGCGCGTTAATTACGAGCCACATACCGCCATAAAAAGAACCCGCAATCGTCGTAAACAGAGCAACTCCCATTCCTTTGGTAAGCGCGGCGACCATGGCGCCGATGGCGCTTACGTCGCTTACAGTTTTTTCACTCACGCCCTCAAGGGCCATTGCAAAACCGATAACGGTACCCACAAGACCAAGTAACATCAAAAAATTTCCTAAAAATCCAACAATGGTGATCCTGTTAAACCATTTTGCCCATAGCAAATCAAACAAAAACGCGCGACCCATATTATCAACATCCTCTATGTTGCTCAAATATTCGGCAACGCGAGAAGATACGGGTGGATGCTCTTGTTTTACAAAATTGATTTCGCGACTGACCGCAAAAACTTTTTGGATTGAAATAGTCCACCCGAACACGAAAACAGCAGTAATAGCTGAAATATACGTCGTCTGCGGATCAAACGTAAATATAGCAGTGAGCCAATCAACTTTATCGTTTTTTGCAAAAATGATATCTACCCACCCCTCAAGCACCGCTAAGACAAACAATGCGGAAAAAAGGAAGTTTGCAAGAATAAACTTAAGCCACAAAAGATAGTGATACCGATCGGGATCTTTTTTTTGTAAAAGGGCAAAGGGTCCAGATTCTGCCATGTTGCCTCGCTTATGTCATCGTATACATATCTAACCCATTTCTACATAATAACTTCTCCGGTGTCAATCAAAAACGAAAAAGGTTGACTTTTCCTACAAAAAGTACTTCTATATGTGTAGTACACTGACACAGAAACGATACCGGAGACGCACATGAAATTACTCTACTTTGTAGCCGTTACTCTGTTGCTACTGGGAAATATTTTCAATGTTTCTGCCACAGAACATCCGGTGCAAAGCCTGTCTCCGCTTGTCAAAAAAATTTCGCCGGCTGTCGTAAGCATCGCAGTCAACACAACGGTAGTAATAAACGAGGAACAGCAAGACGGTCCGCAAACTCGGCTTCCCCCCGATTCACCGCTTCATAAATTTTTCCCTAAAAAAGAAAAAAGGGCGGAAAAGTTAGAAAAAAAACATAACGGATCTGGGTCGGGGTTTATTATTGACCCGCAAGGAATTATCGTTACTAATAATCACGTCATACGGAACGCAGAGATAGTAGAAGTGACACTCCATAATGGAGAGAAACTTAATGCAAGCATTGTTGGTTTCGATGAGCTTAGCGATATTGCTGTATTAAAAATTAAACCAGAAACCGCATTGCCCACTGTTACATTCGGAAATTCTGATGTAGTAGAAGTGGGAGATTGGACAATCGCTATCGGAAATCCTTTTGGTATAGGCAAAAGCGTAACCGTTGGAATTATTTCAGCGAAAGACCGATCGACAACAGAAAATAAAGTCATTACCTACCTTCAAACCGATGCGTCCATTAATCCGGGAAATTCTGGTGGCCCTTTGTTCAATTTAGATGGCAAGGTGATAGGTATTAACACGATAATTACATCAACATCAGGAGGAAGCCTGGGAATTGGCTTTGCGATACCATCAAAATTCGTGAAAATCGTTGTGAACGAGCTCAATATGTACGGCAAAATAAGGAAACGACCGCTCGGCGCTGAAGTAAGCGAACTAAAAGAGGAAATGGGCGCTGAAATAAAAAAGTGGATTAAAATAAACGCGATTATGCCGCACGGTCCAGCAAGCGAAGCGGGTATGAGAGAAGGAGATGTATTATTGTTCTTGGACGATAAGGCTATTGAAACAATTATTGATTTGAAGACTGCGCTCATGCTGAGCGACGTTGGGAGCGTGGTAAAAATGAAAGTGCGCCGAGAGAATAAGATTGTAGAGCTTGTCATGACGATTAAAGTGCAAGAATAGTGATACAAAAATAAACGCTGCCCAAAGGGCAGCTTTTTTACATAAAAAAACCCGCGTTAGGCGGGCTTCTGAACGTAAATGGTAGTAAATCACGCGCTTTGCAATTTAAGTTTTTTCACCACATATATTGCGGCAAACGGCACAATGAGCCCTAGCGTGGTCACGGTAATAAGGAGTAGCCCGAGTTCGCTATAATCCTCGGGAACTTTAATTGCTCCCGTCGTTTTGTCCTTGACCTCGCGCGCAATAAAATACACGCTGTTTAAATATTTCGTCCCAAGTTGGCTTAATGAAAGCGCGAGGTTTGAAAATGATGCCAGCACCGCAAAAAAAGTTGCCTTGAGGTTTGCCGGCGCAGAATTCGCAATCCACGCGAGCATCGGTATCATTGCGATTTGTCCAAGCGGAGATTCAAACGCAGTGTTAACAATTGCGATAAATCGTGCGTCAACGACTCCACCAGTTAATGATGCTGTCCATTCGTGCAAACCGTAATACATACCGATTATCGGCATACCAAGAAATACGGCCGCTATGGTCAAAAATCCAACAATGTGCGCGATTGATTTTTCTGCCATAAAACGCCGAAAAATGAACATACCCAAAAGTGCCAAAAAACTTCCAATCAGCCCCAGCACCGAGAAAAACTGCTGATCGAACTTAAGAACATCAATCATCCACCAGTTGGATCCCTCGCCCGGTCCGGGAATCGCGCGAAAAAAGAATATGATAATAGCGGTTCCAACAAGTGTTCGACGCGCGAGGACATCAAGTTCTGAAACCAGCTTTTTCATCAGAAAAAGAATAATGGAAAGTGACACAATAAATATGAG
>CAYZKP010000004.1:12765-15856 GCA_964479245.1 uncultured Candidatus Saccharibacteria bacterium
CGCTGAAGGGAACGTCAACAACCTTCAACCCGACCGCAACAAACACAAAAGCAGCACTTCCGAAAAGTATCCACCAATTCGGCTCTGTCCACTCGGCATGCACGACCAACATAGATTGCGCGCGAGAAACCGAGATGCCACGACTGAGAAACCCGCGTAATTGTTTTTGCCGAATTAAAGAAGCAAACAGCACTCCTAAAACGGAAACAATCGGTATAGAGAGCGCGTAGAAATACAGGGAAAGATATGTCTCAATTTTTTCTGTTTCGGACATAATGGAAACATCCTGAAACATTAGTATATTTACGACCGAAACGAGAATTCCGCCGCCAACAATCGCGACACGACCAAGCGTCTGCATTGTTGTGTGCATCAAGCGCTTTGTGTGTTCGTCAATCAGCGTACCGTTTTCAGCATGACGCGGAACTGCCTCAACGGTCATCGCGTCCGCAACAACATCCTGAAGCACATATCCCACTGGAGAAAGCAACGCGCTTATCACATACCAAACTTCAACAGGCGCGATACTTTTCATGAATTCCGTGTAGCCCAACAGTCCGATCATAATGCCTATACTGGCCGCCATAAGTCCGGCGCCCAAAAATACAAGTATCCCTTTCCATTTCCATATGAGGTCAACTAAGTGCCCCACAGGCATTTTGAGAAACCACGGGATACCCGCCCAAAACCCAAGCACAGCGAGAAATTCCGCGGAAAGGCCGAGATATTCTTTTACAAAAAAAGTCCCAACAATTGCGGTAAGCCCGGATATTCCGTAAGCCATATACACCATAAGCGGAGGAAGATAGGAGAGACGCATTTCTCTTACAAAAGAAAAAACGTTGCGCCTTACCCACTGTATAGCACAATGAACAACACCAACGCTTGATTGATTCATTCTCTGTTAGCCAATGCAAAAAGCTCTTGTTGCAGTAAAACATATACAGATACTTCACGACAATGGACATACGTTGCGTAATGTATGGTAAAATATATTCACCGTATAGTATTAAAAATTAAAAATAAGCTATGTATTCATACCAAGAGAAAAAATTTAATATTCCTGAATTGAAGGGGCTTTCAGCAAAACAACTTGAAGTGCATTTGAAGCTCTACGCCGGCTATGTAAAACACGTAAATCTTTTGCGAGAAAATATTCACGCGCTAGAACAAGAGGATAAGGAGAAGCATGTCTATACAATTGCCGAATTACGAAGAAGATTTAGTTTTGAATTCAACGGCATGCGTATGCATGAATATTATTTTGAGTGTTTAGAAAATGGCACAGAGGAAACTAAAGATGGCAATCTTAAAAAATTAGTATCAGAAAAATACGGCTCATGGGAAAAATTTATTGAACACTTTAAGGCGGTCGGTATGAGCCGCGGTATCGGCTGGACTGTTCTTTACTTTGATCCTATAGCAAAAACCCCCCATGTTGCGTGGGTCGGAGATCATGAACTCGGCACACTGGTGGGACTTCCGATACTGCTTCCTATGGATATGTGGGAGCACGCATACATGGTTGATTATCTGCCGGCAGAAAAAAACAAATACACAGACGCGTTTCTCGCAAATTGTAACTGGAGCGTCGTTGAAAAGCGTTTGAACGTTGCCCGATAGTTATTTTTGAACTTAAATAAAAACCGTCCCGCTTACAGCGGGACGGTTTTTATGTGCGAGCTGCGCGCCACAAAAATAATCCGTATAAAAAATAAATAAATATGGCTAACAAAAAAGGAAAGTTATGTATTGCAATTGAGGCGAACGGAAACGCGTTAAAAATTTTTACCACAGAAAGCTCATACGAGAGTAGCAGATATGATACAAATGCAACAGGAAGCGAAAGGAGGGAACTAAACAGACCAATTACACCGGTTAAAAATCCAAAAAGCATTGTAAGCGGTATGAATACGAGCACAAGCATGTTAACCGGAAGCGATACGAGACTTAACTGCCCCGTCATATATAAAAGAAGCGGTAGCACAAAAATTTGTGTCGCAACCGTCGCTGTCGCAAATTCGCGCAATCCAAATTTTTCCGGAACAAATGAAAAATATTTTTGTATATGCGGCGCAAGATAGATAAGCCCCACGGTTGCCATAAACGAAAGTTGAAACGAAGCATCAAATATTAAAATATGCGGATTGTGGAGGAGCATAAGAAATGCGGCAACAATAAGCGCGGTAGTAATTTCATAAATTTTTCCGGTTGCGCGAGCTAAAAGCACGAGAAGCGCCATCATGCTTGCCCGCACGATAGTCGCACCTGCCCCAGTCACCAGAGTAAAGCCGATGATGCCAAACACTGAAAGCGCCGTTGCCAAACCTCTTGGCGCAAAAGAGGCAATGCGTCCAATCCATTCGGCGATAATAGTAACGTTGTATCCCGACAACACCACAATATGAATGATACCGACTGCCCTAAACGCATCGAGAAGCTCTTTGCCGAGCGATTGTTTTGCGCCAAAGACAATGCCGCCAACGAGCGAGGCGTGCGGCTCCTGAAGCGCGCGAGAAATGGAGTTAATAAACGCGTGTTTTATATCAAACAAAAACGCTTGGATGACATTCCCCTGCCCGTGTGCGACAAGTTCAATGCGCGGATAAAACATTTGATAGTAAATTCCGTCTTTTTTGAGATAGGACACGTAATCAAATACCCTACCCGAATCCGAATCTGAAAAATTTTTCGGCTTTTCCAATTTTCCACTCACGCTTACTTCATCACCGTACTGAAATTCAGGATAATGCTCCGCGACGAGCAACGCTTTCACCGGCGGCGTACTGTCCATCTCGTTTATCTGCTTAATTTTGAATGTTAATTTTGTGTGTGTTTCCCGCACATCCGGCTCGTCAACGATAATACCCGTAAGCACATTGTCTTTCCCCACATATTCGGTAAGCGGAGGAGTAGTGTCGCTTATATCAAACCGCAAAACACCAAGCCCAAAAGAAAGAAGCGCAACACCCATCAATAAAAGCATTCCAAAGTTCTCAAGAACTTTGGAATGCCTTATGAGAAGAAATAGAGCGCCGAGTGCGATGAGAAAAATTGCAAAATAAATGCTGAAATCAAAAAATGAGCGGAA
>CAYZKP010000005.1:0-2878 GCA_964479245.1 uncultured Candidatus Saccharibacteria bacterium
ACAAAGAGAACCCGTATGTTCTTTCGCAGCGAGCGTCGTTTATGGAAGAAGAGATCGGCGTCAATTCAACCAGTAATCGTCCTATTCTTCACATACGCGACGAACCTCACGTTGGAAGCATGCATGGAGCACTCGGTATATTGCCCGGTATGAACCGGATGCATCTTATTCTTGGTGATGCGAACATTTTAGACACTGCGTTGTTTTTAAAACTAGGCACAACGTCACTGGTGCTTTCGCTTCTTGAAGAAGGCCTGATGCCCAAAATAAAAATTGCAAAACCGGTGGAGGCGATTAAATCCCTTTCTTGCTCGTGCAGTCCAAGACATGAAATAGCCACTGCCTCATCTTCTACGGAGGTGCCAAAATCAATGACCGCCCTTGCAATCCAGGAAGCGTTTTGCGACGCGGCGAGGAAATTAGTTGAACGGTCAAATTTCGAATCAGAAGAGAGCGAGGCGGAAGCACGAAAAATTGTCTCTCTCTGGGAAGACGCGCTCACAGCGCTTGCTACGAATGATATGGCGTGGATGGCGGGACGACTCGATTGGGCGACCAAACGGCTTCTTGCGGAACAAACAATCAAATTACATGCGCGAGACAAAGATCTCGGTTCTCTGGCAGACATATATGCGCACTTTGATTTTTTCTACCATCTTGTTGGTGCGGACGGGTACGGAGATAAATTGCGGACACTTTTTGCGGATAAATGCATCGTAACCGATGAAGATATTGCTCGCGCGATTGAAAATCCTCCAGAAGACACGCGAGCCAAGATACGGGGGAATATTGTCTCACGGGCTATACAAAAAGAGTTTTTAATAGCGAGAATGAACTGGGACAGCGTGGACATAAAGGGCAATTCTATAAATTCTTCTGTTGCGACGTTCACATTTTTAAATCCGCTTGGTAGTTACGCGGGATGGACGAACTCTTTTCCTGGGTTGTGTGAGCTTCAGGAGGATGATTCTCAACTGATTTCCGAGTGATTAATTAAGTATGGTATGGGATTCTGTATGATTATGTATGGAGAATTACACAATTAATCCCCAGTTTATCCCCACACATTGTGAATCAATGCTGTGTATGAGTATAATTAAACAAGAGGAGCGGAGTTTTGACCAAGGGGATTAAGCAAGACAAATCAAAAACAGACAAAGAAGCCTTCTCCGCAACAGAAAAAAACAGAGAATACACCAACAAATACTCAAGACGTTCCTGATTTGTCGGGGCTCGTTGATCCGGAGGCGCTTAAAAAAGGGAAACAACTTGTCAAAAAATATAGACAAAAAAGTGCAGAGTAATTCGTTGCCGCCCACTAAAAGTAGGCGGTTTTATTTTAGTTAGCGGAAATAATATAAAAATAAGAATTTTTATATTATCCAACTGAAGATAAAATACAAATTCGACATCTTGCAACTCTGCTACAAAACAGTACAAGCAAAGCAGGTTTATTAGCGACGTAGAGCGAGAGATATGGAAAAGCAAGCTTTTCCATATCCGAGCCGAGGAGCTAATATATGAAATCATATAATTCCTGCAGTCGGCTGAAATGAGAAAATCTATTTTCTCATTTCTTCCTCGCTTGAAATTATAGGTCTAATACCGCGCGGTCTTGCCGCGCATCAGGATGAGCGCAGCGGAATTCATCCGATTACCCTGCGCTCTTGGCGCAGGGGCCTATATTCTGGGATAGTTCGATGTATATTAGGGGACTTTTGTTTTTTGCTGGCGAAAAACGAAATATATATGGTATAGTTACCGCAGACACAGAAGCAGGACCTTGACACATGCCTCGGAAAATGGCGGAAATAAAAGAGCTTTCTCCACAAGAACTGTTACGGACATGTAAACCGGAAGATATTCATACACCAACTCCAGAAATAAAAACAATTGCGCGGAGTCCGTTGTTTCTTGGCCTTGGACAAGATCGTTTGGCGCATGCTCTTGAAGTGGGTATACGAGAACAAGATTCGACACATAATATTTTTGTGACCGGTCTCTCTGGCTCTGCAGGATTTGAAATACTAAAGAAAAAAATTGAAAACCTTATTGAGTCACTCACACATTTCCCAGACGAAAACAAAAAAAAGCAAGAAGAGACATCGGGCGGATGCCTCGGGAAGCAATTTTGCTTTGCCGGCTCTTAACGATTGGTGTTATGTTTTTAACTTTGAATCTCCGCGCGCGCCGCTCCCAATTCCGTTTACAAAAGGGAAGGGAAAAGAATTTAAACGGGGAATGATGCGGCTACTCATGGTGCTCAATCGTGAAATTCCGCTCGCGCTTTCTTCCGATGTTGTTGAGGAGCAAATTTTTGGTATCAAGAGAGAATTTACGAAATGGAAAGAGGGAGAAGACAGGCGGCTTTATAAAGAAGGTGAGGCGCTTGGGTACCACATCTATTGGGACGGACCAGAGGGGGATAATTTCAATTTTGTTCCTTTCGGCAAAGAGCTCGATTCCAATGGTATGAAAAAACCGATGTCAAAAACAGAGCACCTGAAGCTTTCCGACGAGGAAATTTCTGACATGACACAAAGAGAGCTTAAATTAAGATCACTGTTTAAGCCCTATCGCGAAAGCATGATGCAAAAAGCCGTGTGGGCCGCGAAAGAAACAAAAAAAATCATAGAAAACACGGTACGCGATATTGTTGAAAGTATTTTTGAAGCAACAAAAATAGACCCTCGAGTTTTCGGCGCCGATTCAAAATTTATGTCTTACTGGACTGCGCTCAAGGAATACTCAATTCAAAATTACTCTATTTTTGGCGAGGAGGTAGAATCTGATCCACGCGCTTTTAAAGAAATAATTGGTCAGGGGCAGTTGGGGAGAAATCCATTTTTGCCCTGGGAGGTTAATGTCTTCATTGATC
>CAYZKP010000005.1:2888-4490 GCA_964479245.1 uncultured Candidatus Saccharibacteria bacterium
GAAACGAAAAGTGTTCCAATTATTGCCGAACCAGTATCATCTCTTGCAGATCTGTGCGGCTTCATTGATCTTGTGCACGCCGTTGGTGTTTCATTTACGGATCATACAAGAATTGTTTCGGGTCTTGTGGGTGAAGCAAATGGAGGCTATTGGATTCTCGATGCAGGCGACTTTCGAATGATTCCGTATGGATGGCAAGTGTTAAAGCGTATCATAAAATCAAGAACGCTTGCGATTGAAACGCCGTATTCTCTTATGGGATATGAACTGCCGATTCAGCCGATACCTATTCCTGCGAATATTCGCGTAATTCTTTTTGGAGATTCAGGACTGCTTGAGTGGCTTTCGCACGAAGATCCAGACTTTAATGATTTATTTAAGATCAGAGCTGACGTTAAGCCATTCGTTGAATATTCTCCCGAACAGGTTGGCGCATTTGGTGACTGGATTGACTGGTTTACCAATGAAGAAAAAATAATTTCTCCTTTGAAAGACGCGGTGGGAGCGATTATAGAACATGCTGGGCGACTTGCAGATCATCAAGAGCGACTCTCAACTGATTTTGGAGCTCTTGAGACAACCATCAAACAAGCGGCGTTGATTGCTCGCACCGAAAATGCGGACAAGATTACCCGCGCGCATGTCGGGCGTGCGCTTAAAGAAAATTTTTGGCGTTCAAATCTTCCCTATGAATATTTGCAAGAGGCAGTTAAAGAAGGAACGATTCTTGTCTTAGTATCGGGAGAAGAAATCGGTCAAATTAATGGACTGTACGTTATGGCTCGCGGAACTATCTCTTTTGGATCTCCTGCTCGAATCACAAGTCAAGTAAATTTGGGGAAACCGGAGTTCAACAATATTCAATACAATTCGGGGCTTGGTGGAAAAATTCTTGGCAAGGGTGGCGAGACCGTTATCGCGCTCTACAAGGGTAGATATGTGCAAGATATTCCGGATGCTATTGAAAAGTATATTTCCTTTGAACAAACATACAATATCGTTGACGGAGATAGCGCCTCTCTTGCCCAATATGTCTGTCTTCTTTCGAAAATTGCCGAAGTTCCAATTCAGCAGAGCATTGCGGTTACGGGGTCTCTTGATATGCACGGGAGAGTCCAGCCGATTGGCGGGGTGAACGAAAAAATTGAAGGATTTTTTGATGCATGCCGTGTATGCGGAGAATTAACGGGTGAGCAAGGAGTTGTCATACCAGTTCAAAACAAAAAACATCTTATGCTTCGCGATGACGTTGTGAAAGCAGTTAACGAAAGGAAATTTCATGTGTGGTCAGTTGAAACTCCCGATGAGGCGATTAAAATTCTCACCGGGATGGATCCTAAAAAATTTGATGCGAAAGTTAAAAAAAGAGTGAGGCAATTTGCGAATCGCGCGCGAGTTTTTATGAAATCTGGCGGATCGCGATAATATAGTACAAAATTGCAGTGCAGCTTTACAGGAGCTGCATTTTCTTTTTAAATTTATCTGTCCAGTTTAATTATAGAATGTGGGGATTTACCAAAAAATGTTTTGATGGTATTGTGTGCGCATGCTTTACACGAGGAAAGGGGATGGGGGTACAACGAAATTCTTTGACACGCAAAG
>CAYZKP010000005.1:4500-7431 GCA_964479245.1 uncultured Candidatus Saccharibacteria bacterium
GCTCCCACACCGCCGAGGCCCTTGGATATCTAGACGAACTTAATTCGTTTGCTGGCCTCTGTAAGGTTAAATCTGCTGAAGCGGGAAAGGTGGTTGGCGTACCGATATACGATATACTTGAAGAAGCACAACAAAATCTTTTTATTGTGCAGGCAGAAGTTGCGGGGCATACGGAAAAGCGCATAGGACTCGAAAAGACAAAACGACTTGAAGAATATATTGACGCGATTGAAAAAGAAATTCCGAAGATTACGGGGTTTACCCTTGTGGGTGGGACAGAGCTGTCGGCTCTCCTTGATGTCGCGCGCACAATTGCGCGAAGGACAGAGCGCGCGGTTGTCGGAGTGTGTGATTCGGGCGAGCGAGCAGTGTGTGAAGACGCGCGCGCGTATTTGAACCGCCTCTCGTCTCTTTTGTTCGCGCTTGCGCGGCTTGTCAATCACCGAGCGGGAATTAAAGAAAAAAATCCGCATTATAAATAATGTTTAGATTTTAGAAATTAGTTCGCTAACTGGCGGATTAGAAATTACTCTGCGAAGCAGAGACATATGGTGCCCATAGTGTAATGGTTAACACAGTTCCCTGTGGAGGAATTAATTCCGGTTCAAATCCGGATGGGCACCCAATAGAAACTTTCACTAAAAAATCCTTGCACGACAGGGATTTTTTAGTTTTAAATTGATATAATCAATTTCATGAAAGAATCTTTTGAGAAGTCGAATCCAGAAAGAGAGCAAGAAGTTTTTGCCCTTGCCAAGAAGCTTTCAGGATTGGGGCTTAAGGGCGATTATGAGCTGCACGATGAAATTGTGGATTTTGCTGCGGCGCTTCGAAAGAAATATCCTGATTATTTTCGTTACAAACTGTACCACGCGCTTTCAGGAAGTACGCCAGAGAAGACAAGTGATTTATTTGATTTTCCGGAGGCGGATTCAATTGAGCGTTTTGTCAGAGAAAAATTAAAACAAAAAAACACACCATAAATTCCAAGGATCATCGTTAGTTCTCGTTTGATACAATCACCACACTAATTTTTGTAAAAATTGGTGACCGAGGTATACTTTTCACATGTCTGGCCTGTTACAAATCGGCCTCATAGTTGCAAGCGCGCTGCTGATTATTATTGCAGACACTTTTATAAAAAAAGTGAGCTTATCGGGCGTTTCGTCTCACGTGCTCGTAAGTCCGTTTATGCTTATAGCGTATGCGCTATATTTTATTCAGATTCTTATCGCTGTATATATTTTTGCGTACGGAGGAGAATTGGCAATTTACGCAAATTTGTATATTATTTTCTATTCAATTTTGGGCGTTTTATTTGGAGTATTGATTTTCAATGAGAGCCTGTCTCTTGTTCAGGGTATCGGAATTATATTTGCCTTAATGGGCGCAATCTTAATAAATATTCGTTAAGAATTTTCTAGATTATCCCCAAATTTTGTGGGGGTACAGTGGTTGCTTGATATAATACGTTTGATATGCACTCAAAAGTAAATCTTGAATTAAAGCATCGCTGTTCTGATTTTCGTGCGATTAGAACTATTTTAAAAAACATTGGCGCGAAAAAAGATATAGTAAAACAGCAAAAAGACTATTTCTTTCGGCTATTATTCAGAGACAACAGAGATTTTGCGCGATTAAAATTGAGGATTGAAGGGGGAACACAAACGCTCATATATTATGAACGGCCTGATTTTGTTTTGGCAAAAAGCACGACCGCGCGCATAAAATTATACGAAGTACAAGACAAGCGTCTTCTTCCATTTTTAATAAGTTCGTTTGGAGTAATTGCGATTATCCACAAGAAAAGAGAGGTGTGGAGAAAGGCACATACTGTGTTTCATCTTGATAGAGTAAAACACGTGGGACATATTTTTGAAATTGAATTACAAAAAAAGGGAAAAATAACAGAGAGAGATAAAAAGACATTTAAATCATATAGAGAAAAATTGCTCCCTGTTTTGGGAGAAGCCGTTAGGAGCTCAAATGTTGACTTGGTTCAGAAAAATAACAAAAGACGCAGTATCGCAACTTAAAAAAATCAAGAAAAAATCCGACATTACGTGTCGGATTTATACTAGTTTTGAGATTTTGCAATAACTGTTGCGCTATGGCCTGAAAAATATTTTTTCGCAACTTCGCGCAATTTTTCACGCCCTCCTCTTTTTAAAAGGCGAAGGAGACAATCTCCTCGCGCGTGCAATTTTTTCAAACGCACGTCACCATTTGAAACAGCCGCGACAGTTTCTTCCATGAGGCTAATGGGGTCTATCGTGAGCCATGCATGGAATACATAGTCGTACATAAAGCCAATAGTCGTTTCTACTTCTTCTCGGGTGACCAGATTATTACCCAATTCTCTGCATTCCGCGTGAAAGTTTTGTATACCTTCGCGCAAGAACTGTTCGTCGAGAGATGCAAAATGAAATTTAAATAGTCCGTGGCCGCAGGTTCTTTCCGTAAAAACGGGAGTTCTGTATGTGCCCCTCTGCCAGTTTGTATTTTGGAGGCGCAATTTCTCGAACATTCGTCTTTGTAGAATTGATGCAAGCACATCAAGGGCTTCAGCGTCTTTGCTCATGTATGTTTCTGTGGGGAACCCGATCAGCGCATGGTGCTGTTGTGTATCTCGCATGATAATTGTTTCTACCACAGGCGCAATCAGTGGATAGAATCCCCCCTCACCCTCTTTGAATGAATATGGATATGCCCGCGGTTGCGTATCGTTTTTCCAATCACCGAATTCTCGCGCGACAAGGGTTTTGACTTCTTCATATCGAGGACCAAAATAAACCACGATGATATTTGCAGGGACATAGTATCGATCTACAAAATTTTTTATGTCAGTAAGCGTGATGGTCCGCACGTGATTCATGTCCCCATCAATTGGAATACGCGCGAGATGATTTTTGGGAAAAATAATTTTTGGTA
>CAYZKP010000005.1:7441-14378 GCA_964479245.1 uncultured Candidatus Saccharibacteria bacterium
TTTCCATACGCTCCAGAAGCACGTCGTCTCCCGTTAAATAACTTTCTTGATGAACTGCAGATTTTTCAATCTCGATTGTTTTTTTCCTCACGACAGGATTTTTTACCATTTCCGCAAACATATGGAATAGCGTCCGGGCGTGGCGCTTTTTCAGTAAATTAGATGAACCGTATGTAGTAGAAGTTCTGTCGGTAGTGATATACCAATATTCTGCTATGTCTCCGCATGTTCGTCGTAATAATCTATTTACTTCCGTATCGCTGTGCGCTTTTGTTTCAACAGAGAGGGCATGTTCCACAACATGCGCAAGTCCTTTCTTGTTTGGCGGATCATAAAACGAACCAACCATCGCCGCAATTGTGATTAATTCTTTTGAACCTCTCTCGTATTGTGCGTAAAATCTGACTCCGTTTGACAATTGTCCGTGCCTCACTATGTTTCTTTTGTTCATGTGGCGACCTGTTGTAAATGTGCATTCCTCTATTTATTTAAATATACTCTGCACAAAAAATACACTGGCTTATTCTGTCGTGTAGTGTCTTAATGAGCGCCGCCAGTTATAGTAATTTCAACCGTTTCTGTTCCTTTGATTTTCAGCGCATCTGTGTTAAGAATATGGTGAGATAAGGCCCCTTCGGAAACATCACGCATGTTGCGGATCATGGGTTTTAACGTCTATGACGAAAATCCGAAATCCGCAGCAGAGATTGTGGATTTCGTTTTTTCTCATAATGCAGACATTGTGGATTTGCAGGAAGTTCGCGAGGATGTGTTACGTGAGCTTTTAGTGCGTGGGATATATCATCTTGAATTTGCTCGAGGCACAGAGACTGATCGGGGCACAAGTTACTTAGTTATTCTTTCAAAATTTAAAATTGAACGGCATGGCGTTATACAAAATACACACGTGCGTGGTCCATGGTGGAAACGAATCAAAGAAAATATTGAATCGCACTTTGTGCTTGTTAATGTGGATGGCATTTCGTTACAAATCTTTAATATGCATTTACCTGCGTATGCCGGTCCCCTGACGAGAGCACGCCAATTCAGACGGATTATCAAACAAAGAAAGCCGGGACACGTTCTGATTGTCGCAGGAGATTTTAATATCTATGCTGACAGATGGTACCACAAACTTGTCGGTTTTATATTTCTCGGACATTCTTTTGAAGAATTATTTAGCAATACAAGCGAGAGAGACTCGTTTGAAGAAATGTTCAAAGAGCACGGATTACGAAATGTGTTTAGGCACAAAGCGACGTATTCCTTTATTTCTTTTATGATGAAAATAAAAGTGCCATACTCTTTTATCTCTCTGTTGGTGCAAATGTTTTTATTTCAGCTTGATCACATCATTGTGCCGAACGAAATTGCTGAACGTATTTTAAAAACCACTGTTCTTGAAGAGAGCGGCGGTTCAGATCACCGTCCGATCATTGTAGAGCTTGATATGTAAGGGCCCCGCGGGGCAAACCCCGCGGTATTAAACCCATATTAGCTCCTCGGCTCGGAAATGGAAAAACAAAGTTTTTCCATTTCTCTCGCTCTACGTCGCTAATAAAAACCCTCGGAAATATTCCGGGGGTTTATTAAAATAACTTACCGTTAAGTTTTAAAGTCGGATATGGTTAAGAAAAATAAATTCTTGCAGTTGCGGCTGGTTTGCGACAAGTCTGATAACATCATCCATGACGATAATAAGGAGGGGGACGGTTGCGATTACAAGCCCGGTAACAAGCAATTTGATGCTCTGTTCCCACTTTGTCTCTTCCCAAATTTCAAACAAAAGTAGAATCGCGTACACGCTCACTGAAAAAGGGATAATGAGGGAAATTATGAATATAACTCCCAAAAAGAGATAACTTAAACCCAAGAGCTCGGCAGAATTGCCGATCGTGTAGAGTAAAAATTTGAGTGCGAGCCACAATTTTCCTGAATGAAAAATGGCAAAATAGAAAAAGAATAACAGGTAAAAAATAGTAAAAAATGACTGCCAAATTGGCGCAAAATAAAAGGTTGTGACCTGTCTTAAATATGAAGGTTTTGCTTCGGGCATATAATGCATACCATCGTACTTGATACACACGTTTTGTCAATGTTGCGGTCGTATGGTATGCTGAAATATATGGAAAATATACAAAAATATATTAATCAATACGCGCCGTATGTTTTTTGGTCCGTTGTCGGGCTTTTAATTTCTGGTGCCCTGTTTTTATTTATGATGTTTGTAAACGAAGCGAAAGCATTTCGTTTTGTCGGGCAAGGCATTGAATTTAGAAACACGATTTCTGTTTCTGGTGATGGAGAGGTACAGGTTGTGCCAGACACAGCTCAATTTTCTTTCGCAGTGACGAAAGAAGCAAAAACCGTCGCTCTTGCTCAATCCTCTGTAACAGAAGTTATGAATCCTATTCTAGATGCGCTTAAAAAAGATTTTGATATTCCCGAGAAAAATATAAAAACAGTGAGTTATAATCTTACCCCGCTCTATGAATTTACCGATAAGCGAGACGCTGTTGCCCTTTATCCAGGATACCCATCAGGAGAACGAGTGCTCGTTGGCTACGAAGTATCTCATTTTATTGAGGTAAAAATAGAAGATATTGATAAGGCGGGTGAGGTTCTTGCAAAAATTGGAAGTCTTGGCGCAACGAATATTAGCAGTGTTAACTTTACGATTGCTGACGAAGACGCTCCGCAGAGAGATGCACGTAAAAAAGCGATTAAAGACGCTGAAGAGAAAGCTCGAGTGTTGGCAAACGATCTCGGTGTTCAAATTATAAAAATTGTTAATTTTAACGAAGGAGGGGGGCCGATATATTATGGTCGTGATTTTGCAGTCTCTGAAGCCGCATTCGGCAAGGGCGGGGCTCCTGCGCCGCAGATTCCCATTGGGGAAAACAAAGTTACTTCATATGTCACAATTACCTACGCGATTGAATAACAACTCTTAAACAATACGAAAGCACAGCAAAAATACGCCAAATGATGGCGTATTTTTGCTGTGCTATAATTTCTGAATGGAATCGCTGACGCAGACGTTGCTTACAAAACGAGGAATTCAAAACGAAAAAGACATAGAAACATTTTTAAATCCTTCGTATGAAGAGGGGTTACACGATCCATTTTTGATGAAGGGAATGGAGAGAGCCGTCGTGCGATTTTTGGACGCGCTTTCTCACAATGAGCATATAGTTATTTTTACGGACTACGACACTGATGGACTTCCAGCGGCTGTCATGTTTCATGATTTTTTCAAAAAAATAGGATATGAAAACTTTGAAAACTATATTCCGCATCGTCATGCGGAAGGATTTGGCCTGAGTAAAGAAGCGATAGAAAAATGTAAAGAAAGGGATGCGTCACTTCTTGTCACCGTTGATTGCGGTATTACGAATGTTTCGGAAATTGCGCATGCAAACACGCTCGGCATTGATATGATTGTCACTGACCACCACCTGCCTCCACAAATACTCCCCGAAGCGTATGCGATATTAAACCCACACCAAAAAGAAGACGAGTACCCATTTAAAGAATTGTGTGGTTGTGGTGTAGCGTTTAAATTTATCCAAGGGGTTATTCAGGAAGGAAAAAAACGGGAAGTATTTGAAATAACAGATGGATGGGAAAAATGGCTTTTGGATATGGTCGCGATTGCGACTGTCTCTGACATGGTTCCGCTTCTCGGAGAAAATAGAGCGCTTGCCTACTATGGGCTCAAGGTGCTTCGCAAAAGCCCGCGTCCCGGACTCGTACATCTTTTTCGCAGTTTGTACTCTGACCAGAGGTTTTTAACTGAAGATGATATTGGATTTGTTATCGGACCCCGCATCAACGCGGCGAGCAGAATGGATGACCCTATTTTGGGATTTCATTTTCTTTCCGAACGTGACGAATTGAGGGCACGGGAGACACTTTCTCATTTAAATAAATTGAATAACAAAAGAAAGGGGGTTGTCGCGAGCATCATTAAAGAAGCAAATAAAAAAATAGAAAGCGAATCGTTAAAAAATATGATTGTTATGGGCAATCCCCTATGGCAGGCGGGAGTTTTGGGGCTTGCAGCAAACACGCTTGCAGAGAAATATGAACGTCCGGTATTTTTGTGGGGACGGATGGATTCACCTGTTATTCGCGGATCATGTCGCTCAAATGGAAGTATCCACGTTGTTGAATGTATGAGAGAGGTTACGGAAGGTATATTTATTGATTTTGGTGGACATGAACAGGCGGGCGGTTTCTCTGTCTACAATGAAAAAATACACAGATTTGAAGACGAATTACTTGCGGCATATGAGAGAGCGCCGAAATATAATCGCAACAATGAAGAGGTTTCTGCCGATGCCGCGTTGTCTATTGATGAAGTAAACGAGCACACGCTTTCTTCAATTGAACAGCTTGCTCCGTTTGGGGCAAAAAATCCGAAGCCAATATTTTTATTTGAAAATATAAAAATTCACGAGGTGCAATTTTTCGGAAAAGAAAAAAATCATATGACATTTATATTCAAAAATAACAAGGATAAATTTATTCCAGCGGTTTCGTTTTTTGCAGATGAAGCATATACCAATTTCAAAGAAGGGGATCGTGTTACGCTTACAGCGCACATGGAGCGAAATGGCTTTCGCGGTTCGCGCGCACCTCGCTTGCGGGTTATTGAGATAAAACATTCAGGATAACTATTCAACCCACGACATTCTCACATTCTCAAGAATGTGAGAATGTCGTGGGGGAGATTAAATGTAATTTATGGAGACAAAAAAAATAATTATATACACTGATGGTGGCGCAAGAGGCAACCCCGGACCTGCGGGTGCGGGAGCCGTTGTCACGGATGAAAAAGGAAGTGTGCTCAAAGAAATTTCTGAATTTTTGGGAGTGCGGACGAATAATTGGGCTGAATATGAGGCGATTATTCTTGGGCTTCAAGCAGTTAAAAAATTATTTGGAAAAGAAAAATTAAAAGATATGGAAGTGGAGGTGAAAACAGACAGCGAGCTCGTGGCTCGCCAGCTTAGTGGCAAATACCAAATTAAAGAAGAAACACTTTTCCCGCAATTTATTAAAGTATGGAATATAAAAGTTGCCGATATTCCAAATCTCACATTTACTCATATTCCTCGTGAAAAAAACAAAAAAGCCGATGAATTAGCGAACAGGGCAATGGAAGAAAGTGGCGGAAAAAATAAAACAACTGGAAAACTATTATAATCTCTCGGCGCCTAAGGCCCGGAGGCCGCTCTCACTTCTAGGCGTCTGACCCGCAGACAGTGTCTAAACGAAGGTTCATAAGCGGGCACAAAACGAAAAACTTGACGAGCGTAAGGACGCCTACTATGATCGTGAATAGTGATTAGATCCGTGGAAGTGTAAAGATGTCTGATGAGGATGGACGCACATATGTAGTCAATGGCAAATTAATTGTTCCCTGGCGGCTTACCGATGGCAGGGTGATACACCTGCTTACTCCGGAAGAATTTAAAGATTTACCCGATGGCACAACGGTGATTAGTATTTCGAACGAGACGCTGGTAAAGGGGCGTGATAAAATTGATCACGAGACCCCTAGGGGTAGGCTTCCTTTTGGGCTTCTTCAAACCAAAAACAAAAATTAGAGTGGTAATGTTATGAAGCGCCTCACCGGGCGTTTTTTATAACAAGCAAAAAGTATTTGTCTTACGTAAGGCGTCTTTTGCTTATAAAAACTTATAAAAAAATGCCGCATCCGCGGCATTGGTACAAACTGAATTCTCTTACTCGTCTTTACTGTGCTCACGATGCGGTGTTAACTTTTTATATATACGCGAAACCAGTTGCTCGAAGTCTTTCTCTATGTTTTTGAAACGCGGATGGCTGGTTGTTATGCCGGAAAAACTTTCAAAAACCAAGTGCGTGTATTCTTTGTCGGGAGCAAAGGCGAGCACAAATGTTTCAGGGGGTCCCCACGTCCACCACTTCAAGAACTGTGAATGCGGCGAATAAGAAATTTTAAATCGATATTGTTCAATTTCTTTCTTTACGGATCCGGGCACAAAAGAATAGCGCGGCAGACTTTCAATCGATATTTCTTTTATCGTTTTCGCTTCTTCGGCAATAATTTCTGCAAGCATCACTCCTGAAACTTTTCTTGGAAGTTCTGCAACCACAATATTGTCGTCACGGTAACGGAGATCATGACTGTACGATGTATAGCCGGTGAGTTCAGGGTCGTGGGCAATTCCCGGTGTTCCAAAAACAAAAAAAGACAGAAATGTTAATGCTGTAGCAATGTGCCGCACCGCAACCTCCATGTGCTGTAGTGGGTAGGGTATTGTTCTGACAGGAATCTAACATGCAGATAAGTTTGTGTCAACTTCGCGGGCGGCGATATTTGGGTAATGTAGTGGTATGAACAGATGGCTGCTTTTTGCTTTTCTTGGCTTTGCGAGCGGAATTGCGTTCCGCTCATTTTTTGATTTCAGCATTTATTTTTCAGTTTTTCTTATAGCGCTCGGCTTAATAATCCTCCTCCTCTTTTTCTCCAAACGACATTCCAACATTCTCAAGAATGTTGGAATGTCGTATATGTTTGCGGGGCTTGTGTTGCTTTCTTTTGGGCTTGGTGTTTTGCGGTTTGACATGAGTGACACTCTTCCATCACTTACCGAATATGTTGGGAAAGACAATGTGCTTACGGGTATTATTGTTGACGAGCCGGATGTTCGTGAAGCGCATACAAAGTATGTGCTTCACGCGCAGAATATCGCAGAACGAACGCAGAATATCGCAGAAAATTTTCTGAGCGAGCCTGCGATTCCGCAAGTTAAGATACTACTTGTTGCGGAGCATTATCCGGAATTTCAGTATGGTGACAAAGTTATCGTGCGAGGAAAGCTGGATGAGCCGAAAAATTTTCCTGACTCTGATTCGGGCAGGGTATTTGATTATGTCTCATGGC
>CAYZKP010000005.1:14388-14689 GCA_964479245.1 uncultured Candidatus Saccharibacteria bacterium
GCCAGCAACGAGATAAAAAAAAGAAATAAAGGAAGGATATTATTTAATTATCAGACCATGGCTCTGACATTTGGGGCGTTGATTCTTAATGCTTTGTTATTCTGGATGGTGTTCCAATGAAAATAAAAAACTTGCTTACTGATTCTGTTTCGCGCGCGATTCCCGAGCCGCACGCTTCACTCGTGGGAGGCATTGTGTTTGGAGCGAAACATTCACTCGGCGAAGAGCTTCTTGACGCGTTTAGGGTAACGGGAATTATTCACATCGTAGTCCTCTCCGGATACAATGTGACGATTGTCGC
>CAYZKP010000006.1:0-8471 GCA_964479245.1 uncultured Candidatus Saccharibacteria bacterium
ATTTACGGAATTAGATAATTTACTATCAGGATTTCAAAAATCAGACTTAATTATTCTTGCCGCCCGACCATCAATGGGTAAGACAACGCTTGCGCTTGATATCGCTCGCAAAGTTGCAGCCGGACACAATATTCCTGTCGGTATTTTTTCTCTTGAAATGAGTTCACAGCAGTTAGTAGACAGAATGGTTGCGGCAGACTCTATGGTGGACGCATGGAAATTACGCACAGGAAAATTAAAAACGGATGAAGATTTTACAAGAATCAGAGATTCTCTTGATCGGCTTTCAAAAGCCCCAATCTATATTGATGACCATCCTTCAAACACTGTCCTCCGCATGAGATCCGTTGCGCGCCGATTAAAACGGGAACACGATCTGCAGTTGCTCATTATTGATTATCTGCAACTGATAAACACGGCCCGCAATTATGATTCAATGGTTCAGCAGGTGACCGAAATTTCCCGCGCATTAAAAGCGCTCGCTCGAGAACTGAATATCCCGGTGCTCGCGCTCTCTCAGCTCTCGCGAGCAGTTGAACAACGCCGTGATAGACCACGCCTCTCAGACCTTCGTGACAGCGGTTCAATTGAGCAAGATGCCGACGTGGTGATGTTCATTCACCGCAGTGACAAATACAAAGATGAAGAAGAAAAAACAAACGTCGCTGAAATAGATATCGCAAAACACCGCAATGGACCAACAAATAGAGTTAAATTATATTTTGACGAAAAACGGGGCACTTTTTTGAGTCTGGAAGGAAATATAAAAGACGTGGAAGCAATTCCCTCCGAAGCAGAATTTTAAAGCGAACATGAACACAATCGATCGTCTGACAGCGTTATTTTCAAAATTCCCCGGTATTGGCCTGCGTCAAGCACGCCGATTCGTATATTTTCTTCTTACACAAAAAGAAGATTTTTTAACTGAAGCGATAACATTAGTATCTTCTTTAAAAACTTCGGTGCATACGTGCGAATCGTGCTTTCGTTTTTTTGAAAATGCAACAGAAAAGACATTAAAACAGTGTTCCTTATGTTTAGAACAAAAAGAAACACCCCTGCTTATAGTGGTTGAAAAAGATATTGATATAGACAATATGCGCAAGGGAGGAATTGAAAACGCATCATTCTTTGTATTCGGCGGACTTCTCTCGCCTCTTCAAAAGAGTGCTTTGGTGCGCATGCGTGAACTTTTGACGCGGATAAAAAAGGAAGTCAGGAGCGGCATCCTTACGGAAATTATTATTGCGCTATCCGCACACCCTAACGGAAATTACACCGCCCTCGAAATTAGAAAAGAGCTTGAGAAAGTTATACAAGATAAACCGATTAAAATAAGCGACCTCGGCAGGGGTATTTCAACAGGGACAGAAATTGAATATTCCGATCCAGAAACTATAAGCCACGCATTCGCAAACAGAAGATAGCATTAAACGAACAAAACACTTTTTTGCCTAATTCCTGTGCCGTGTCATTAAAATGAAACAAAATATATTATCAAGGAGAAAAAATTTATCTTGTATTTTCAACGATTTCTTGCGCCTCTTCAAATTTGACTGATAACACCCGGGAAACACCGTCAACGGCGGTAACACCGTATAAAACACCGGCATGTGCCATCGTTTCGCGGTTGTGTGTAATCAAGATAAGCTCTGTTTCTTTTGAAAGGGTGAGAAGCATTTTGCCGTAGTTTCTGGAATTAACTTCATCAAGTGCCGCATCAGTTTCATCAAGTATCAAAAATGGAGGCGGATTGACTTGAGTCATTGCAAAAATAAGCGCGATAGACACGAGCGCTCGCTCTCCACCTGAAAGCATGGCGAGCCCTTTTATCTTTTTTCTGGGTAGTGAAATATCAATCTCTATACCCTCTTCTTCTATTTTTTCAAAACCCATGGTTTCCTCCGTACTAAACTCCTCCATCCCTTCTGCCTCTTCTTGTGCCATTTTTTTCTTTTGTGGCGGCGCAAGGACGTGAAGAGAAGCTTTCCCGCCGCCAAACATAACTGCAAATAATTCTTGAAAACGAACATTAATCTTATGGATGCCCTCTTTAAATTGTTCATCAATTTTTAGAGTAAGCTCGTCAATGAGCGTGGTAAGTGACTCAGCGCTTTTTTCAAGATCTTCGATTTCTCTTCCTAAAAATTCATTGCGCTCTTTTACTTCCTTGTATTCCTTCAAGGTGTCGCCGCCTCCAATGCCAATTTCTTCAAGTTTTATCTTCGTGCGCTCGATAAGACGCCTACGTTCTTCTTGTTTTGCGCGATTTTCAATATCTGCGCTTGGAGTCAAAACACTGTAAGATAAGGACCCAACAAAAGGTTTTATTTCAGCCATAAAGAAGTCAAACTGGGATTGTACTGTGTTTAGCTGTTCGTCTCGTACCTTAAGCAGTTCAAGCATGGAAACAATTTCGATTTTTCTATTTTGAAGCAAAAAGAATTCGCGCTCCCCTTCCCGCTGCCTTGTGTGCGCTTCTTCTGTTTTTTTCTGCAGTTCAAAATAAACCATGCGTAGCTGTGCATGCTCGTCACCAATCGCGGCAAGCTGTGATCGTATGTTCTCTCTTTCAAGACGTCGTTTCTTAAGAGAGTCTTCAAAGTCAGCGATTTCGCGCTGTTCTTTTGCTTTTGAAATATATGTATTAAAAAATGTTTCAATCGCGTGTTTGATATCTTTGAGCACGACGCGCACTGCCACGAGCTCTGTTTCACCCTCTGCCGTTTGAAGCATACGAGAAAGCGACACATGAAGTGCGTCTATGGATTCAAAGGGAATAACTGCTTGTTTTTCTTGAGTTGCTTTTTCTCTTGTTTCTAAAAGTTTCCGTTCTTCGTATTCAATAAGCCCCTCCGCCCTCCCCAAGGAGCGAGAGAGCGTGTCTTTTTTTTCTTGTATGCTACTTATTTTTTGTTCAAGTTCAAGAATGCTTTTTGTTCCTTCTTGTGCGACCACGCCCTTCCGTATCTGCTCAAGGTGTTGAATTTTTTTTTCTATGACCCGCAACTCCTGGGTGGGCGCGTCATATTCCTTCGCTAAAGTCTTTTTTTGGTTTTCAAGATACGATGCTTCCACCGTCGCATACTCTAAAGAAAGCTCTCGTAATTTTCCCCGCATTTGTTCCCCTTGCTCGATTTTCACAACTTGTTTTTCTAAAAACTTTAAGTGGGGTTCTATTTCTTTTTTGAGTGCTCGTACCTGCCCGAGATTTTCGCTCACCTTCACAAGCTTCCGTACGCTCTCATTCTTTTTGTAGTGGTAAATTTTAAGCCCGAGTGCATCCTCTATCATCTCTCGGCGCAGGGCGGTAGAGGCAAGTAAAATGCGATCTGCTTCGCCCTGGGAAATAATGTGGTGATTTGAAGCGCCGATATGGAGTGCCGAAAGCATCTCTAAAATGTCTTTCAATCGCACTGCACTGCCATTGACACGATATTCGCTTTGAGAGTCGCGGAAAACGGTCCGCTCAATAGAAACTTCATCATAATCAACGTTTAAGACACGTTTTGTGTTATCAAAAACAATCGCAACTGCAGCTTTTGATTGCCCTTTAAGCGTATGCGTGCCATTAAAAATCAGGTCTTCGCCGCGTTTACCTCGGAGTGATTTAATTGACTGTTCACCAAGCACAAAACGCACCGCCTCCGCGATATTTGATTTGCCAGAACCATTCGGTCCCACGATAGCAGTAATTGGTGTGCTAAACTGCAATACCGTCCTGCGTGCGAATGATTTAAAACCAGAGAGTTCGATACGTTTTAGTAACATGTCAGATTTAAGATTTGAGACTTAAGATGTAATTTACAAAATAAATATTAATAAATCGTAAATCTTATATCTTAAATCGTAAATATAAACTTTAGTGCCATCCTTTTTCATCAAGGGCGTTTTTTGCTGCATCCTGTTCTGCCATTTGTTTTGAAGATCCTGCACCCTCCGCAATCAAAGCATTTTTCAAATACACACCAATAACAAATTGTTTGTTGTGGTCCGGACCGCTCTCTTTTACGACTTCATATGTAGGGGTGATTCCCTCCACTTCTTGCGCTTTCTCCTGAAATCTGCTTTTAGCGTCTTGCCATAGACGCAAAGAAAGTATGTTTGATAACCGTGGAAAAAGATGCTGTGCAATAAAACGTTGCGCCGCCTCGTACCCTTGATCAAGGTAGAGCGACCCGATTAAAGATTCAAAAGTGTTTGCAAGAATATATTGCCGTGCTCGTCCGGTATCCTGACGCTCTCCTTTTGAAAGCAAAAGAAAGTCGTTCATCTTAAGCTCCCCGGCAATTTCTGCAAGTGTATAGGTATTCACAAGCGCGGCTCGATATGAGGTTAAATCCCCTTCCGTTTTGTCAGGATATTGGTCAAACAAATATTCCGTCACAATGAGTTCAAGTACGGCGTCCCCTAAAAACTCGAGCCGTTCGTTATGCTGAAGCGCTTCACGCGGATGCTCGTTTAAATACGAACGATGAGTAAATGCTTGAGTGAGTAAGTTTTTATTTTTAAAATTGAGATTATATTTTTGTTCAAATGCTGAAAAATCAATTGGTTTCATCGTAAGACTCACAACACACAACCAACAACCCACAACAACACACTTACCTTTATATTTAAGAATGTCGTCGGTTGTTAGTTATACGTTGTAGATTTATTTATTTGTAATCATTTTAATACCTTTTGCGAGGATCGGAAGAATGTCATCATACATATTAAGTGTCCCTATTTCTTGCAGTGTAAACCATCGCGCCCCGTCAAGTCCTCCTGACTTGCCAAGTGTAAGCTCTTTGTATTGTGCCTCCCCCAAAAAATACATCACCTGCTTGCGAATCTTCCCCCGTTCCGGATCTGAAGCAATGTATTCATTCCTTCCTATTTCCCCCTTAATCGCGATGTCAACGCCGATTTCTTCTTTAATCTCCCGAATGGTTCCGGCGCTTTCATCTTCGTTGGCCTCTATTTTACCTTTAGACAAGGTCCAATGTCCAAAGATGTCATGCACAAGCGCGAGTAAAATTTCTCCCTTGTGGTTGGCATACACAACTGCGCCCCCCAACTTTTCAATCGGCATCTTATGCATACCCGGGGCATGCTTGTTATTAAGGCGTTTCTTGCCTTCACTTTTTCCTGGCTCTCCGAGCTCTCGGTACACATCTCCAAGAACGCCGTTCACAAATTTTCCGCTCGTGTCCCCGCTAAACGTTTTTGCAAGCTCTATCGCTTCATTAATGGCAACCTTGGCGGGAACTTCTTTTTTATCTACAAACAAAAGTTCGTAGAGGCCGATGCGGAGAATGTTTCTGTCAACAATAGCGATTTTTTGAATGGGCCACTCTGGTGCAGCTTTTTCTATGATGGCATCGAGCACACGCATCTTCTTTTCTATATTTGTTGCAAGCTCTTGAGGGTATGCCTCCGAGCTTATGCCCGGAGCAAATTCTTGAACATTGCGTTTTAAAATCTCAGAGAGCTTTTCTCTCTGATTATTAAAATCCCACTCAAAGAGTGTTTGCATCACAAGACTTCTTGAAAGGTGCCGATTAGCCATGCGTAGATTATAGTGCGTAGAAAGTAGAACGTAGTATCTTATTCAAATGAAATAAAATAAATATGTTCTTTGTGCCTAATTGTTCTCTACACTCAACTTTCTACTTACTCATCTTTTCTTTTGTCTTCGCTTTTTTTTCTTTTTTGGTTGTTTTTTTACTTACGTTTAAGACAACATGCCCGCGATATGTTCCACAAGAAACACACGCAAGGTGTAAAACAGTGCGCGCTCCACAATTTTTGCAGGTTGAAAAACGCGGCCCTGCAAGCTTGTGATGAGAGCGACGATTCCGAGTATGCGCTCGGGTATGTCTCATTCGTACAACCATGGTTATACTTTACACTATGTTTTTAAAAATGCAAGTCTCTTGCGTTGATTATCTACTGCGTTAAGTGTTTGGTAAGAGCAGGCATGGCTCTTTTGCGATTACGCGCCGCAAAAAGCTCCTCCGATGAAGTTCGCTGACGCCATATTTTCGAATGGCCTTGTAGTGGCTATACGTCCCATACCCTTTATGTTGTTCAAATCCGTAGAGAGGAAATCGCTCCCCGTACCTCATCATTCTTTCATCTCGCGTTACTTTTGCGAGGATTGAGGCAAGCGCAATGATTGAAATCGTCTCATCGCCACGAATAATAGTGTGCTGAAATGGGTACTGCGCAGGAGCTACAAGTCCCCCATCTAAAAAAATATGCGCGGTAAAAGAGTCGCCGCACACTTTTTGAAGAACCCGGCACAGTGACAACCGAATCGCAGCTACAATGCCTTTAGAATCAATAGTTTTGTGGCTACTTAATGAAACGGCAAAATCAAGAAGACCCTGCTCTTCCCACGCGCGCACCTTTTCAAACCATATACGTCGTTTTTGAGGATTTAGTTTTTTAGAATCTCTAATACCGTGAAGCTCTTTTAAATCAAAGCGGGGAGAAAGGAGCACCGCCGCAACGGCAACAGGTCCCGCAATTGGACCTCTCCCGGCCTCATCAATACCAATTAAAAAATTTTTTCTTTCAACCTTTGCTCCCATAGTGTTGTGATATAATCAATAATACCATGTCCTCATTCGTCCATCTCCATACCCACTCTCACTACTCTCTTTTAGATGGTCTTTCAAAAATCCCAGAAATGGTCGCGCTTGCTAAAAAATATAACATGCCCGCGCTTGCGTTAACTGATCATGGCGCACTCTACGGCGCTATCCAGTTTTACAAAGCGTGCAAAAAAGCCGGCATTAAACCAATCATCGGCGTTGAAGCATATATTGCGAATCGTTCGCGCTTTGATAAAGAGCCTCATATTGATAATAAGCGTTTTCATTTAACGCTCCTCGCAAAAAATAATACGGGCTATCAGAACTTGTTAAAACTTGTTACGCTCTCGCATCTTGAAGGTTATTACTATAAACCACGCATAGATAAGGAGCTTCTCGCAAAACACAGCGAGGGTCTTGTGTGTCTTTCTGGATGTTTTGGGAGTGAATTGTCCCGAACACTGCGAAATAAAAACGGAGAAGAGGCAGAGCGCGTTATCAAAGAACATCAAGAAATATTCGGGAGTGAAAATTATTTTCTTGAAATTATGTACCATCCGGGAATTGAGGGGTTGGATGAAGTACGCTCGCAAACAATTACTCTTGGAAAAAAATTACACGTTCCTCTCGTTGCTACACAAGACTCCCATTATCTGCACAAAGAAGATGCACGAGCACATGATACGCTTGTTGCCATCCAAACAAATACCGATGTACAAGATGAAAAACGACTCACGTTTGCCGGCCACGATTTTCATTTTATAGATTCTGAAACCGCGAAAGAATATTTCAAAGACACTCCCGAAGCAGTAGAAAATACCTTAAAAATTGCTAATACATGCAACGTGGAACTTCAATTCGGCAAGTGGATTTTCCCCGATTTTAAAACAGAGGGAAATAGCCATGACGCTGAATTAGAAAAATTAGCATATGCGGGTCTTCCCTTTAGAGGACTCTCCAAAACAAAAGACGTCGATGAACGAATTCGTTATGAATTAGATATTATTAAAACTAAAGAATTCTCTCCCTATTTTTTTTTTTTTTTTTACCTCCTACACTTCCCCAGAAAACATAATATTCTAACGAACACTCGAGGTTCAGCCGTCGGCTCTCTCGTGTCCTATCTTTTAGGAATCACCAACGTAAACCCGCTTGAATACAAACTCCCTTTTGAGCGATTTTTAAATCCGCATCGCCCTTCCGCTCCCGATATTGATATGGATTTTGAAGATATGCGGAGAGACGAGGTTATACAATACGCAAAAGAGAAATATGGCAAAGAACACGTGGCACAAATTGGCACCTACGGTACCATGATGGCACGCGGCTCTGTCCGTGATGTCGCCCGCTCACTCGGCAAACCCTACGCTACAGGAGACCGCCTTTCAAAACTAATTCCTATGGGTTCACAAGGATTTCCCATGACCATAGACCGCGCCCTTGAAACCACACCAGAGTTGCGGGAAATATATGAAAAAGAAGAAGAAGCGCGAGAAATCATTGATCTTGCAAAACGACTTGAGGGGTGCGCTCGCCATGTTTCAGTCCATGCGGCAGGAGTGGTTATATCCCCAACCCCACTCATAGAAAGTGTCCCCCTACAATATGATCCGCATGGAGAACGCATTATCACACAATATGACATGCACGCGGTTGAAGATGTGGGACTCTTGAAATTTGATTTTCTGGGGATCAAAAATCTTACTATTTTGAGTAACTCCGTCCGACTTGCAAAAAAACTTGAGAACGCGGATATAGATATTGCAAACGTGCCGCTTGATGATAAAAAAACATTTAACAAATTAGCGCGAGGTGAAACAATGGGGCTCTTTCAATTAAACGGATCCGGCATGACACAATATTTGAAAGAACTCGTGCCCACATCAATTC
>CAYZKP010000006.1:8481-10120 GCA_964479245.1 uncultured Candidatus Saccharibacteria bacterium
GGTTGCGCTCTATCGCCCCGGCCCCATGGCATTTATTCCTGAATATATTCGCCGCAAGAAAAATCCGGAACTTATTACCTACCTTGATCCACGCATGAAAGAAATTCTCGAGGCATCGTATGGAGTAATCACCTACCAAGATGACATTCTTTTTATCGCGCTTCAAATTGCCGGATATAGTTGGGGAGAAGTTGATAAATTCAGAAAAGCAATCGGCAAAAAAATTCCCGGAGAAATGCAAGCACAGAAAAAACAATTTATGGAGGGGTGCCTAAAAAACGGCATGTCTCAAGAAAAAGTGCAAAAATTGTGGGAGATGATTGAAACATTCGCCGCATACGGTTTCAACAAAAGTCATGCAGCAAGTTACGGCAAGGTTGCATACCAAACTGCCTATATGAAAGCAAATTATCCAACTGAATACATGACTGCCGTGTTAACGGCAGATGCGGGAGATGTTGAAAAAGCTGGAGAAGCAATTACGGAATGTGTCCGTATGGGAATCCCCGTATTGCAACCCGATGTGAATGAAAGTTTTGGAGACTTTACCGCAATTAAAAATCTCGAAGGTGATATGATCCGCTTCGGATTATATTCCATTAAAAATTTTGGAACGGAAATTGCAAATGCAATTATCGCAGAGAGAAAAGCGGGTGGAAAGTTTAGCTCATTTGCGGATTTTCTTGAGCGCATACAGCACAAAAATCTCAATAAAAAATCACTTGAGGCGCTTGTTAAATGCGGAGCAATGGATACCTTGGGCGACAGAGGAGATATGCTCGGGAATATTGAAGAGGCTCTCAGCTACAACAAAGAGCAAAGACAAGACGCCCGAAAACAGGATTCATTATTTGGATTGATGGAAAACAAAGAGTCAGTGCCACAATTACGATTAAAAAAGGTACCCGCTGTTTCAAAAAAAGAACAACTGTCGTGGGAAAAAGAATTGTTGGGACTTTATGTTTCGGGACATCCTCTTGAAGAACATACAGAAAAATTTAAAAAACTTGAGCTTGATATCAGAAAAGTGAAAGGACTGCGCGAAGGACTTACCACGGTTGTTGGAGGAATTATAGAGGAAGTTAAAATAATTTTGACCGCAAAAGGCGAAAAAATGGCGTTTATGAAAATTGCTGACTTGCATGACAATATAGAGACAGTTGTCTTTCCAAGAGTATTTAACGAGTATAAAGATTTATTACAACCGGAAAAAACAATTCTCGCGCGAGGCAAAACTTCTCACCGCAGAGGCACTCCAAGCTTTATAATTGAAAAAGTGAAAGAACTTTGAGATTTTAGATTTCAAATTGTAGGTTAAAAAATAAAGAAGTCCGGTGCTAGTTGCTTGCGCAACCGCATACCGGACTTCCATCCAAGACCCTCTGGGCTTATGAGGTGGGACCAACGGCCCTTGCTTTAAGGGCCCGTTTGACTCTTCGCCAAACTTCCGGATGATGCTCTGCGAGAAACAGCTTCGCATCCTCTGTCGTTTTGATCCCCGCCACAATCTCGCCGATGAGGCTGGCGGCCCTATCTTTTGCCTTCCTTTCGTCATTCACTTCCCCTTGAATATCGCTTGAACCCCACGGCATTTTCATCCTCCTGCTGCCGAGCATGACAATTACTATTTTTAACTATA
>CAYZKP010000006.1:10130-10855 GCA_964479245.1 uncultured Candidatus Saccharibacteria bacterium
TTTTGTCAAGCATATTTTCATTAAGAAAATCGTGATTTTTTGGATATGATAGAACTGATGAATATTGATAACGAGCGAAAAAATGACCGTGATCATAAAAAACTCGGGCGAGAGCTTGATTTATATTATATTGACGAAACAGTGGGTAAAGGGCTTCCGATGCTAACCGCAAAAGGCGCCGCCATTCGCCGAGAGCTTGAACGGTTTATAGTGGACGAAGAAATTCTGCGTGGATATGAACACGTCTATACTCCCGATATCGCGCGGCTTGAATTGTATATTAAATCTGGACACTACCCTCACTATCAAGATTCCATGTACGCGCCGATTGAAATTGATGATGAGAAGTTTATGCTCCGCCCGATGACGTGCCCGCATCATTTTCAACTCTACGCGCGAAAACCGCATAGTTACAGAGAACTTCCGATACGCATTGCCGAACTTGGAAAACTATATCGGTACGAACAGTCGGGGGAACTCATGGGGCTTCAGAGGGTACGCACCTTCACGCTCGCCGATGCGCATATAATCTGCACGACAGAGGAGCAAACAACAGAGGAGATCGGCGGAGCGCTTGATTTAATTGAATACGTAACCAATGTATTCGGTCTTGAGTATGGAAAAGAGTATCATTATCGTCTCTCGCTCGGAGACAGAACGAACACTGAAAAATATTATAAAAATGATGCCGCGTGGGAGAAAAGCGAGACCTTGCTTCGCGATCT
>CAYZKP010000006.1:10865-14273 GCA_964479245.1 uncultured Candidatus Saccharibacteria bacterium
CTTTTAAAAAAACGAGGAAGTAAATTCGTTGAAGCAAAAAACGAAGCGGCGTTCTATGGCCCCAAAATTGATATTCAAATGAAAAACGCAAACGGCAAAGAAGACACTGCGTTCACGGTGCAATATGACTTCTGTATGCCTGACCGATTTGATCTCACTTACATTGGCGAGGACGGAAGTAAAAAACGAGCATTCGTCGTACACCGCTCATCAATTGGCGCGATTGAACGCATTATGGCGTTTTTGATTGAGCACTATGCTGGCGCGTTTCCTTTGTGGCTCTCCCCTGTTCAAATTGCAATACTCCCCATAAGTGACAAACACATCGCGCATGCAAAACAAATGTACGAGAAATTGCACGCAGAGGGCATCCGAATAGAGCTTCATGGAGAAAACGAAACGCTTGGTAAAAAAATTAGGAATGCAAAACAGCAAAAGATTCCATACCTTGCCGTACTCGGAGATAAAGAAGTTGAATCAAACTCAATCACTCTTGAGGGTCGCGACAAAGAAGAATCATTGAATCTCTCGTTAGAAGATGTGCTCATCAAACTCAAAAAAGAAATTGCGAAAAGAAAATAATGGAGAAAAAACCAAAAATTGAAAAAAGGGAGCTTTTTAAAAGAGTTGATTTAAAAGTCAAAGAACCAAATAGCCTAGATTCGACGTGGGGAATAAGCTATCGGACAGTAAATAACAAGCAAAACAGAGCATACAACAGAGCTGCGGACGAGGTATGCAAGGAACATAATCTTGGCGCATTTCATCAAGTAAGCGGAGATTTCGACCCTAGTGGCACATATGTAGGAAGCGGCGGCTCCCATCAATGGGATTTTTGGCGCATACCGCATGATATAGACCCACGTGAAGCGCACCGTATGATTGAAGGTCTTTTTCAAGAAATCCACACCCGCGCCGAAGAAATTTTCAATGGTAGCCGCGCAACAAATCCAATAGTGAATAAAATATAAGGGGTATCATGAGAGATAATTAAAAAGAAAAAACCAGCTGGAATGAGCCGGCCATGAAATAAGATTAATATTATTTTGACGGTAATCTAACGATAACGCCACGCAAAAGACGTTTCAGACGTTCTCGAATTTCACGTGATTTTTGGAGAGTAATCGGCGGGAGTGGATATTTTCCTTCATATCTTTGATAAGACCTAACGTTCAAATGACGCACCTCGTTATCTCCCTTTTTCTTTTTCCACTTTTAGACTAACAGAAAAAATTTACTATATCAAGCGAAAAAAGTAATAATTTACACAAAACAACATTCCGACATTCTTGAGAATGTCGGAATGTTGTTTAATATAATTCTATATTTCTACCACCTACTTTCTACTGACTAAATATCAAGTTCAGCCTCTTTCGCGTGTGTTTGGATGAATGATTTACGGGAAAAAACGTCAACTCCCATCAAGGTATCAAATACGCGGTCGGCTTCTTGTGCGTCTTCAATCGTTACCTGCTTTAAGGTACGTGTTGCCGGATTCATCGTAGTTTCCCACAATTCCTCCGGATTCATCTCTCCGAGACCTTTGTACCGCTGAAGAGACACTTTTTGTGTTTTTATGTTCTCCATTTCCTTCTCCTCGACAGGCGCTTCTTCCGCGGGGGATTCTTCAACTATCTCAATCGTTTTTCCAACTATTTTATTTTTTTGCTCTTCAGTATAGACATATTGAACTTCTTTTCCTTTTTTAATTTTATATAGCGGTGGTGTCGCGATATAAATATAGCCCGTCTCAATAAGCGGCTTAAAATATCGATAAAAGAGCGTCAGAAGCAACGTCCTAATGTGTGCGCCATCAACATCGGCATCAGTTGCGATAATCACTTTGTGATAACGCAGTTTTTCCATGCTAAACGTGTCTCCAATCGCAGTTCCGAGCGCAACCACAAGCGCTTTAATTTCTGATGATGCAAGCATTTTATCAAGTCGCGCGCGCTCAACGTTTAAAATCTTCCCACGAAGCGGGAGTATTGCCTGTGTACGTCTGTCACGTCCGGTTTTAGCTGAACCTCCCGCTGAATCTCCCTCAACGATAAAAATCTCTGCCTCTTCTGGATCACGCGTCTGGCAATCAGCTAATTTCCCCGGCAGTGTAAACCCTTCAAGCGCTCCTTTACGCAAAACACTGTCTTTTGCGGCTTTTGCGGCCTTGCGCGCCTTAAGCGCTAAAATGACCTTCCCAACAATTGCCCGCGCCTCCTCTGGCTTTTCCTCAAGAAATGCTCCGAGCGCGTCAGAGAGCGCTTTTTCAACCGCTCCGCGGGCCTCGACACTTCCCAGTTTCCCTTTCGTTTGGCCTTCAAATTGAATTTCTCGCAATTTTACTGAAATAACCGTGGTGAGCCCCTCACGCACGTCATCTCCCGTGAGCGACTCATCTGCGCCCTTGAGTAGATTATTTTTCTTCGCATAGTCGTTAAGCGTCCGCGTGAGTGCTGTGCGAAATCCGGTTAAATGGGTACCCCCCTCTTGATTGAACGTGTGATTTGCAAACGCAAGCTCGCGTGAAGATATATCGTCAACATACTGAAGCGCGACTTCAACAAAAACGTTATCAACATTTTTTTCTACATAAAATACATTTTTGTGAACCGGCTTTAGGGTTTGGTTATAAAACTTCACCATTGAAATAATTCCTCCCTCAAAATAGAAAGAAAATTCTGGAACTTCAAGGCCAAGTTCCTTGAAATAAAAAATATCATCAGTTTTAATGTGCCCCGCATATTCTCGCGCATCAATAACAGTAATCCTGACCCCCTTTGCAAGATATGCTTGCTGACGAGCATGATCAATAATCCGCTTCCAATTAAATGTTCTGTCGTTAAAAATTTCAGTATCCGGTTGAAACGTAATAATCGTGCCATGTAATTTTGAAGACGCGACTTTTTTTACTTTTGCTTTCGGATCTCCCCGTTTATATTCTTGCAAATATTTTCCACCATCACGATAAACTTCTGCTTTGGTGTAAAACGAAAGCGCATTCACGACTGAAATTCCAACGCCATGAAGCCCGCCTGAAATTTTATAACCTTCCCCTCCAAATTTCCCTCCAGCATGAAGTGTCGTCATAATTGTTTCAAGGGCAGACACTTTTGTTTGTTTGTGAATATCAACAGGAATACCACGACCGTTGTCTGTCACGCGCACCATGTAATCTGGAAGCAGAACTATTTCTATGTGATTTGCAAAGCCGCCCATTGCTTCATCTCGTGAGTTATCAAACGTCTCCCACACCAAATGATGCAGTCCATCCGTGCCAGTTGTTCCAATATACATGCCGGGGCGTTTCCGTACCGGTTCAAGCCCCTCAAGAACAGTAATATCGGCGGCTTTATATTCGCTTTTTTGAGGCTGTTTTTTCTCTGTTTTTTTAGTTATTTTGGGACTCAT
>CAYZKP010000007.1:0-2549 GCA_964479245.1 uncultured Candidatus Saccharibacteria bacterium
CACGCTGTAACTACATGATAAGCCTTCAAGAGAATGAATACGTCATATACACGGCACGCAAACATTTTTTTATATTTGCGACTGAAGTAATATTTGTTTTTATATTTGCAATCATCCCGGTCTTTTTTCTTCCAACAGAAGATACTCCGGCAATCAGTCAACTCGTGACGGGCGTCAGGACGTTTCCGTTTTTGTGGTACCTTTATACGTTATGGCTTACACTGTTATGGCTTTCGTTTGTCTACATTTGGACCGATTATTATCTTGATATTTGGGCGATCACAAATAAACGTGTTATTGACGTCGACCAGCAAGGCCTTTTCAACAGAAAAATTTCTGACGCTCCGCTTGATTTTATACAAGACATCACCGTGCAAGTACCCGGTGTTCTACCGACATTTATCGGTTACGGGAATATATATATGCAAACGGCGGGACAAAGTCGTGAATTTATCTTTAAAGGGGTAGCATATCCGCAGAAAATAAAAGAGATTATTTTAAAAGAGCGCGAAAAATTTTTGGAAAACCGCAGATTGCAACCTCTGTAAAAACAGACACGTACCAATTATCTAAGATATTGAACGAACGAATGCGAAATGCCAAACGTCATCGGTGTTGTGATAACGGGCTGAACGGTGCGCAACAGTGGATCAAAAGGAAACCTGCGGTATGGAGAAAAAACGACATCATAGTCACTCCTTCCTTCAAGAATTTTCTCCGCGATATAATTTCCAAGTCCGGCCGCCCACGCAAGGCCGGTTGCAGTGGTAACGTAGTACACCGATGGCACATTTTTGTCTTGCCCCGCAATCGGAACCAGGTCTTTTGAAACACCAAGCATCCCAGGCCAGACATATTCAATTTCAACAGTAAGTTGTGGAAATTTTTGCTGTATGTAATGAGTGAGTCTAGGAATAATATGCTCCGGTTTTTTGCTTGGCGTATGCGCATACGTAGTTACATAATCACCTCCTCCAAGAAGCAATCTCCTATCACCGGTAATACGAAAATAGTGATAAATCATTTCGCTATCAGCAACAATAAAGTTGCCGTGAGGAAATAACAGTTTCATGTCTTTTTCAGAAAGCGGTTTTGAAATAGTGAGATATGTTCCAACGTGATATACATCTTTCTTAAATTGTTTCAAATTGGGTAAAAATCGGTCAACGCAGATAATAACGTGTTGCGCAGTAATACGGTGTGCGCCCTCGTCTATCTCTACACCGGTTGCATCAAAACTGGTTACATTTGTTTTTTCAAAAATTTTGACGCCATGTTTTAAAAGCACGTCCCTCATCGCGCGTGCGTACAAATAACTATTAATTGCAAATGTTCCCGGATATCGAAGCGCGCCAATATACCCCGGAGAACCAATAATGCGGTGTATAGTTTTTTTATCGTGCCATTCGCTTTCATATCCCAAAAGCGTACGCGCGTCATATTCTCGTTTCACTTTCCGTAATCCAAAACGGTTGTCTGCAAGAAACACATAATCTTGTTCTTGGTAATCACAATCTATTTTGTGTTGTGTGATATTTTCGCGAATAATACCTATCCCGCCGCACACAAATTCCCACAAAAGCCTCGCATCTTCCGGACCGCAATGATCTATAAGGCCCGCGAGTCCAAGCTCTGAATCCTGCACGATCATGCCAGAGCTTTTCCCGCTTGCCCCCGCACCGACAAATTGCCGCTCAAGGAGAATTACCTGTTTGCCGGCTCTAGAAAAACGATCTGCAACAGAGAGCCCCGCGACTCCACCGCCCACAACCACCACATCAGCTGACATGTTTTCGTTGAGCGAAGTCGTTTTTTCAGGAAGTTTTTTTGCATACCAATACACCTCTTTTTTAATCGGAGTGTTCATACTGTACAGCATACCACACAACATTGACCACGCATGACCCTTATGATAATTTTTCTCTAGAGATCAAAAGGAGAACCGCGATGCTCAATCGTTTTTTTAAAGATGACACATATTTTGATTGTATGGAAGCACTCGCAAGAATGGCTCACGCCGCGGCATCTGAATTCTGCGATGAAAAAGTCGGCGCGCGGGGGAAAGCTGAAAAAATAAAAAATATAGAACGTGAAGCTGATAAAATTGTTCGCATTGTGCGCGATAAACTCGACCGGCATCAAGAGCCACCTATACGTGGAAGACGCGACATATTTTACTTTGTTCATAACATTGACAATGTTATTGATAGAATAAACGATGCCATTCAAGGAATTGCCATGTTTAATCTCCCGTTTGCATCAGAATTTTTATTGATGGGCAAGCTGCTCTGTGGCGCAACAAATGAAATGCAGCATGCACTTCCATTTTTGCGAACAATCAAAAAAATAGGCAGAAGTGCGACAGGAATAACAGAGGCACACACACGAATTAAAGAAATTGAAAAACAAGGTGACCGGTTAAGAAATCAGATACTCACTGCATTTGAAGTAGAAAAGAAACAAGCTGCCCAATCAGTTGACCTTATGCGGTTTCATACACTTGACCGTATGGAAACTGTAATTGAGTTTTTGGAGCGCGCGCTTGACCA
>CAYZKP010000007.1:2579-9894 GCA_964479245.1 uncultured Candidatus Saccharibacteria bacterium
GCTCCTCGAATCTCGCAAAAAAGAAAATGTGTGACCGCGATGGAACAATATCTGTTTCTTGGCACGGTGATTACGTTGGCACTTTTATACGCGTACTACAATGGTGCAAATGACTGCGCAAACACAATCGCGACAATCATTGAGACCCAAGCACTTACACCCATTGTTGCCGTACTATTGGCAGCAATCGCAAATGCGGCGGGTCTATGGCTCGCATATATGTTGGGAAGCGCTGTCGCAAAAACAATCGGAAGCGGTATCGTACTATCTCAATACGTCACAAAGACAACGGTATTAAGTGGACTGGCAGGAGCGACAGTTTGGGCGGGAATCGCAACGTGGAGGGGATGGCCCGTCTCTATAACACATTCGCTTATCGGAGGAGTACTCGGAGCAGGGCTCGCATCTGCCGGCACTGAAGCTATTGCCACTGACACGTTTCTTAAAAAAGTGGTACTCGGAGTAACGCTTGCCCCCACTGTTGGATTTATCGCCGCGTATCTCTTGAGGATCACTTTTGAAGCAATATTGTCTCTAATCCAAATGTTATTTCAAATTCAAATACTCCAAGCTACAATAAATCGACTGTTTCGAAAAATCCAAGTTTTTATTGGATTTTGGCTTTCATCTGGACACGGAATGAATGACGGGCAAAATGGTGTCGGCATCTTGGCGCTTGGAGCAGTTGCGGGAGGATTAAGTGAAAACATTGAGATATCACTCTGGATGGTTATCGTAGTAGGAATCGCAATTGCCCTTGGGACCATCTTTCACGGTTGGGAGACAATACAAAAAGCACGAGACGTATCAAAAAAACTGGAACCGATAGATGGATGTGCCGCTCAAGTAGCAAATGCCGCGGTTTTGACATCAGCGAGTTTGCTCGGAATGCCCATCTCAACAACACATGCAGCGATCGGAAGCATCGCTGGAGCAAGCGGCGCGCAAGGAATTGAACAAATAAACTGGACGGTGACACGGCATATCGTCATGGCGTGGTTTATGACAGTACCAGTTACGGGACTTATCGGCGCAGGTTTATCTACGCTCTCATCATTTTTACTGTAACGAAATACCGGCCGTCTTCTTTAACAGAGAGGCGGCTTTTTAATTATCTCTAAGATTTTACGCCAAGGACTGATTTGATTCTCGCGTGTCTGTCGCGTCACTATCTTCTTTGAAAAGTCGCGCAACGTGCATAGTGATAAACACAAGAATGAGCGTAAGAATGAACGCGTATACAAATTTAGCAACGAGCGTGTTTTTCTGAAGCGGAAAAATAAACTCAATAAGAGCCTTGATGGCCTCATTCCACGCAAGACCGGCGACCACCCCAAAGGCAGCGATAACATAACTCACCGTTCTTTCCTTCATTTCTTTTTTAATTTCATTTACTTTTTCCTTCATATAGTTTTGTACATTGTATCAAATCAAAAAATTAAAAACACCTATGGCTATGACAGAGTGCTTAGTAACAATGTGCCCATAGGAGAGTTATTACTATCATGGTTTGCACCAAAAGAAAAGGCCCGCTTATAGCGGACCCATGCATACAATTTATATTTGGGATGAGATAAGTAATTGCCAGTTTCCTTCTACCGCTTTCGGCTTTATTGGCACTGACCCAAAACGGCACAGCTCACACGCTTCTGGTTTCCAGTCTTTTATCAACTTTTCAGCAACGGAAATAATCGTGAAAGCACCAACACCCTGTACAGCTACTTCTTTGAGCCCACCTCTATTTAAAATAACCGGATTACATAATACAAATTCTGTTTTGGGCCATTCGCATCTCACTGCTAATACAGCTTCTGTAAAGCCTGTACCGCGCGTGCACACATCTTCCACCATAAGCAATCGTTCTCTTTCTGGCATCTCGGTTACTGAGACCATCTTGCCATTTGCCATTTTCTCCAATCGCATCAGCCGAAATCCCGCAACGTGTGAAATTTCATGAGCAAGCGGTGTAGCGCTGTTAGGTACTCCAGCAATGTATTTTGGTAACAAAATCTGTGCGCTACGCAGACGCCGCAGCATTTGGCGCGCAAGAATAGATTTTATATTTTCATGCGTAAGCAGTATTTTTGAAACAAAAAATCCGTCGCTATGAAGACCGGATTTGAGTTCTGCGTGAAATCCTACTTTCCCTCTTTGCGCCGCTTCATAGTTATAATTCCAGAATGCTCCGAGTGTATGTGCGATATGCAACACCTCGTCGGAAGCAAGATCTCGGTCAATCTTCCAGCGCGGAAGCGCGAGTAACTCTTCACGCCCCATATCAAGAATACTGTTCATCGCCCCGCCCTTTTGAGCGCACATTCTGTTTCCCTAAGAATCATCCTGCCCGCGATCTCGTGTTCGCCAACTTCCTTTGGCGGATCAGTGAGCGGCCTCCCAATCACAAGCGCATCAGCCCCTGCAAGAATTGCTTCCGTAGGTGTCATCACGCGCCTTTGATCATTGCTTCCCGCCCATTTTGGACGAATACCAGGATTAACTTTAAAAAGTCGGTCAAATTCACGATCCTCTTGAAGCAATTCGAGTTCGCGAGGAGAGCAAATAATACCCTGAGCGCCCGCTTTAAGTAGCATACGGCCAAACTGCAGCACTTTTTTCCCTGAGACATCGCCAAAAATAGAAACACATTCTTCGTCATCAATTGATGTAAGCACCGTAACCCCAAGCACAAGTGACCTTCCTCTGTTTTTAACTGCCGCCTCAATCGCCTCTTGGCCCGCTGAAGCGTGCACATTAAACATATGTACACCAAGCGACGAAATAATTCCCGCCGCTTTTCCAACAGTGTGTGGAATATCGTTGAATTTTTCATCAATAAATACTTTCACACCATTACTGTGTAAAAATGAAACTGCCTGTGGCGTGCCGACTGCATTTAAAAACTGCGGTCCTGCCTTGAAGCAGCTTGCAAAATGTTTCAGTTTTTGGACAAGGAGCTCTGCTTTTTCAAACGTATCTACGTCAAGCGCAACGATAATTCTGTCCCTTATATTGACGGGTTTCCACATTTCTGCCGTCTCCTTCCAGTCTAAAGTAAAACAGTATAATATTTTGTAAAAAACGCAAGGTTAAAAATTTTTCCATATGCTGAAGAACTATGCTCCGCCACCATTCCAATATACTGGAATAGTGAATCGGGGTTTATAAAAAGTTCTAAAAACATGTTCACAATGTCGTTTTTCGCAATAGCAGTGCGTTGATGGCAACAATCACGGTGCTTAGCGACATGAAGAGCGCGGCAACTGCAGGCTGTAGCAATACCCCTTTAAACGCAAGGGCTCCTGCCGCAAGAGGAATCGCGACAATGTTGTATCCCGTTGCCCAGAAAAGATTTTGAATCATTTTTGTATACGTTAATCGCGATAGTTTTATAATTTTTACAATATCCCGAGGATCGTTTCGCACCAGAATAATGCCAGCAGATTCAATCGCGACATTGGTGCCTGCGCCAATCGCGATGCCGAGTTCCGCTTGTGTGAGCGCGGGTGCGTCGTTGATACCGTCCCCTACCATAGCTACGGTAAAACCTTTTTGTTGTAGCAGTTTTACTTTTTCTGATTTTTCGCTCGGCAACACGCGCGCGAAATATTCATCAATCTGAAGTTCCTCTGAAACCCACGCGGCAACCCCTTCGGAATCTCCTGTGATCATCGCGACCTTGACGCCAAGGGATTTGAGGTCGTGAATTGCCTCTCTTGACTCTCCGCGTATCACATCGGCAAGCGCGAAAACGCCCAATAGCTCTTGCGCGCTCATGGCATAAATAATAGTTTTCCCTTTCTTGTTTTCTGCGTCTATTATTTCTTTCAACTCATGCGGAAGAGAAAGTCCGAGATCTAAAAATAATGCGTGTCCTCCCGCAAACACTTCAATCTCCTTCACCTTACCTTTCACGCCCTTGCCGGAAATACGCGTAAAATTTTCTACATTCAGGAGTTCAACGTTCATTTCTTTCGCCTTGCGAACAATTGCTTTTGAAATGAAGTGTTCCGAGTGAGCATCAACGGAAGCGGAAAGTTGAAGAAGCTCTCTGTCGCTTTGTGCACCAATCAGCCATATATCTGTCACTCCATACTCACCCTTAGTGAGCGTACCTGTTTTGTCAAATAAAACCACGCTTACTTTCCGCGCCGCTTCAAGCGCAAGCCGCTGTTTCACTCAAAAACCATGCCGCGCGGCAAGTGTGGTTGAGATAGAGGCAACAAGCGGCACCGCGAGCCCGAGCGCATGCGGACAGGCGATCACCAGCACCGCGACTAGCCGCTCTATCGCAAAATCAAATCCTGCTTTTGCGACAAGCCACGACACAAGCGTGATGCCCCCCGTGGTGATTGCGATAAGCGTAAGATAAAACGCGGCCTTGTCAGAGAGAATCTGTAACCGTGATTTTGATGCTTGCGCCTCTTCCACGAGCCGCATAACACCAGCAAGAAATGTGTGCGTACCGATTTTTGTGACCTCTATGGTGAGAGAACCGGAACCGTTTAATGATCCTGCGATCACTTCGCTTTTTAGACTTTTTGTAACCGGCGTTGATTCTCCTGTCATCATTGATTCGTCTACTTCGGATGCGCCGCCCACCACAACACCGTCGGCGGGAATCCTGCCTCCGGGACGGACAAAGACAGCGTCTCCCTCGCGCAGTTCTGTAAGCGGAATTGTTTTTGTTTCGTTGCCTCGTACAACTTCGGCAGTATCAGGAAGCAATTTGGAAAGCTCTTTAAGCGCACCCTGCGCGCCAGAAACCGCGCGCATTTCAAGATAATGCCCGAAGAGCATGATCGTAATAAGCGTCGTGAGCTCCCAAAACAATACCTGCTCCGGCGCCTGCACTGTCGCGTAAACGCTGTACACATACGCAGTAGCAATCGCAATACCGATAAGCGTCATCATGCCCGGCAGGCGGGCTCTAAGTTCTCTTAATGCCCCGGCAAGAAAAACACCGCCACCATAAAAAAAGACAATTGAACCGAGTACAAACGACAGGTACATTGAACCGATAAAATCGGGCGGGCTCCAGCCAAAAATATTTTTAATGATATCGGCATACAGGACCACCGGAATAGTAAGGATGAAACTTACCCAAAACTTTTTAAGGAACACGCGCGTGCTATGGCCGGCGTGTTTATCAATAGCAACGGCCATATTGTGTGTTGTGTGTTTTGTGTTTCTTGCCTCTACGAGACTCATCCCGCATTCAGGACATATACCGGCAGTTTCCCGTATTATTTCCGGATGCATCGGGCATGTAAATATTTTTTGAGTAACATTATCCATAGTTTTTTTTATTTGACGATAACTCTACGCCGCATTACATGTTCATATAAACTTGACCACAAAAACCCAACGCTTGCCGCAAATAATAATTCCTCAAGCGGGACTCCAAAAATCAAAATTCCAGAAATTGCTGATATATTCCAAACCCCCTCCACGTAATCAGGATACATCGCAATTAACGTAAGAAAATATAAAAAATAAAACACCAAAAAAATGAACGCGCTTACGACCATTTTGCGCGTAAGGTCAGGACGACAATAGAGCGTTAAGAAGCCGCCAGTAATCATGGCAATAATTGCAGTATAGATCGGATTAAGACTTGTAAACATGAGCAGGGTAATAAAAACTACGGGAGCAATAAGCAAACTAACAAAGTGATACCGATGCCACTTCTCATCCCCATTTTCGTGACCCGCGTATTCATGTCGTGTAGTGAATATCGCCTCGTAGATCACAGAAGCAATTCCACCAACGCCAAAGGCAAACATAAAGCTTTCAATATCAAATCCCGTTCGCATTGCTAAATCAAAAAGCGATGGCGGGCTCCAATATTCAGGTACAAAAAGCGGCTCAAGAAACCCTAAAAGCGATGTCCACAAACTCACTATAAACATCTCGCGCCTACTTTCTTTACTCCTTAATAAAACATAGACAGCAAGCCACGCGATCAAAATGACAGCACTCCACAGAAACCATACGTATTGCATAATACTATGTTTGTTTTATAAACCGGTTGTGTAGCCACGCAAAAATCCATGCCGCACCATACGTGTATACAAACGCCTGGACTAAACCTATAGCAAAACCGACAAGCGTAATTTGCACATCTCCAGCAAACTTATCAACGTTCACAATATGGACAAGCCATCCAAACAACTGGAGCGTGAACGCGGGCCACAAAAGAACGAAACCGGCGCACACGACGTAGACCACACCCATCGTGCTTGCGGCGGCTAAAGAAAATTTATTTTTATCAAGTTCCATATATTATATATATTATTATAGTAATGTTGTTGTCCTAATTCCAATTACTGTTAGAAAACGAGTTACTGATTTCTATTGTCTATGCGAAGCGCCCGATGAATCCAGCACCATCCCAAAAAACTTTCAATAAGCGCGATCCAACCTATAACTGCGATAAAAAAACTAACCCACGCAATATCATATTGTGGAGCCCAAGGACCAAGCCACCAGAAGGCAAGCGCAAATCGCAAAATGCGATCAAGCATGCCCAGGTTTTGATTCATATATAGTATATTTGAATTAATTGTTAATAATGTTCGACCTACACCCCGCAAGAGGCAAAAGAGCTTAGATTAGCCTCGCTCATGCGCCTCACGATGTCTTTGTAACCGGAAGCGCTTGAGTAACGCTTTCCTAAAATTTCTTTTGGATTCGCCTCGTCCCAAGAAATACCCTGTGATGCGAGATAATTTGCAATCGTGACATATGTATCGGGAAACCAGGATGCGTTGACTTGAAGCGCGAGTGCATACATATCACGCTCAGAAATCCCTTCGGCGGCCAGGAGCTCAAGAAGCCCGAGCATCGCCATACCATGATTGCAATCAGGAAAATATGTTGAGTTGTTGCAACAAGGGCGATAAATATTTTTACTTACTCTCTCAACCATTTTTTGTCCGTCTATAGAAAGCTCAACAAACGGATGGTGAGCATAATGATTCATCGCGTCACCTTTTGATAGAGCCCATCCTCCGGTTGAAGCAAAATATGCCGTGTCATATTGTGAGTCGCGCATCGGTCCTTCTTCAAGAATAATATTTTTGTTGCTCAATCCGAATGCCCAAAAAAGATTTAAAAGGAATCCTGCGTTCTCACGTGTCATGATAATGACACCATTATCATCACGTTCAAGCAATCGCTTTTGCTCTTCAGTTAACCCGCCTTTCGCGCTGTACAATTTTTCCATCGCATCAATATCGATGACGCCAGAGAGTACCATTTCTGCACCGATATTCCCCCATGTAATAGGAAGCACGACACCACCGGGCGGTAAAAC
>CAYZKP010000007.1:9904-14207 GCA_964479245.1 uncultured Candidatus Saccharibacteria bacterium
CAATGACGCCAGCCCGTACCATTTCTGCACCAATATTCCCCCCACGTAATAGGAAGCACAACGCCCTCCTGCGGCAACACTTCGTTTTCAAGTTGAGACAAGTTTGTTCCTTCTGCGGGCAGTGTTGCGCTGAAAAGAAGCGCTAAAGAAAGAATGGCGCCTATCGCAATGATGCGAACGCCTAATGTATCAGCAATATTTTTATATTCAAAAAGGGTAGCCATATGTTTGTAAATATAATTATTAACGACGTAGTCCACCTCCCCCAGTCGGCAGATGGCGGAGAGTGAAATGGAAAAGCGTGTTTTTCCGTTGTCGAGCCGACCGTGTCCCGACCGGAACAGTCCAATGAAGGAGCTAATAAAGTCTAATACTGTGCGAACAAAGCAAGTTAAAAATTATCGCAGAACTCTGCCTCGCGGGACTATATTTCAAAGCGATCGACATATTAATATATTGAATAAATCATGTACGCACCAAGTAAAAGCAGAAACAATCCAATAATTAGCCGCATGACTCCGCGATGTCGTAAACGCAAGGCTTCCATTTGTTCGCCACGCCCGAAATATGCAAAGACAATGACAATAAGTAGTGGGAGCACAAAAACAAAATTGTAAAGTAAAAGATATGGCATCGCGGCAACATATTCTCCTTGAGCGAGAAGCGCTAGTACGGCAAAATACGGCGCCCCCGTGCACGGGAGCTCGACGAGCACAACAAAGATTCCGAGAAATCCAACGAGAAGCATCGACAAACGCGGATAACTTGCATATAGTTTTTCAATTTTCTGCGTATAGCTCTTTAAACGGTCACCTGCGCCGGGCAGCATCTTGAGTGACACACCTTTCCCGTACCAAAAGAAATCTTTAATCTCGAGAAGTCCCGCGATAATTGCAATAACCGCCGCAAACCAATAAAAAAGAAACGCAATGCCGAACGATATCGATACGTTTAAAATACCAACTCCGAGAGCCAGATAGGTAAGGTATACTACAAAACTATAAAACAATCCGACAATAAGCATCCGAGTTTTGCTTGTAAAGGCACGAGAAAGAAAAAGAAGGAGAAAAATTAAAACACCAAAAACACAAGGATTAATACTGTCCGCAAGCGCCGCACCAATAATAATACCGAGTGTGATGTCCTCGCCAAGCACAAATGTTTTGCGTGTTAACTAACCACTCGCCGACTCTAAAGATGCCTCCGCATCAAGCGGTGTAGATTTTATAAGCGGGCACCCCGACACTTCGCTTAGTTTTTCAAGAGACTGAACGCCGGGAGAGAAGCGCGTGACGTCTTTTCCGTTTGCATCTTCAAAAATCCACGTTGGAGTAGCGGTAATCTTTTTTGAAATACATAATTCCGTTTGAGGTAGTGGGTTCCGAGGATCACATTCAATTTCGCGAATAAAACGAAATGAGTCACCGAACATTGCTCTCTGTTGTGCGCAAAACTTGCACGTTACAGAACCATACATTCTCATGCCAGAATTATAAAGGCATTGCGCAAATGTGTCGTACTCTCCCGCAATCGCCTCTTTGAAGTTTCGCGCTGAGAAAAAATAAGCCCCCACAGCAACAAACAAAAGTACGAGAACGATGCCTATAATTGTTGTATTCTGCGACATAATTTTTAAAATTAATCTTTTAAATTATTTAACACCCGAAGTCGCCTCCAATCGGACACGCCTCACCCCCTTCTCCAATAAATGTACCGGGTTCTTTGCCTTTCACAATGTAGTCATTGGGATTAACCTGTTTTTCACCGTCGTGATTCCAAAGACTCCAATAATATCTCCACTCACTCCATCCGATACCGAGGTGTTTTACATAGATATCATGTTCGGCAAGCATCTGACCAATTTTCCTCCCCGTCATACACGGCATGCTGTAGCAATATACGACAATGTCTTTATCGGGATTTCGAGCAATCAGTTGTCTAAAGCTCTCCACAATGCGCGAAACATCGCCATATGCTGACGTGTTGGGATCTTTATACGCTGGAATGCTCACTGCGCCAATAATGTGCGCGGTTTCATATTCTTCTTGGCTACGAAGATCTACTAAAACAATTCTTGGCTCACTCATTTGTTTACGTACGCTGTGAGGACTAACATAAACCGCGTTTTCAATCGCGTAAAATTCTTCTATCAAACGATCAGTATTTTTAAGTCGCTGTGCGTTTAAAATATACGTTGCACCCGTGCCCGCAAATACGCCCACAACTGCTGCAATAAGCAACACGTGAAAAAAATTGTATGTTTTTGTGTTTAGATATTCCATAGTTCAATTGTACAAGCGCCCATGCACTATCACAAGATCTTTTACGATTGTATGAAATTACGCGTTCTTTAAACTAACCTACGGGTTTAAATTTTAATTTATCAATTCCTAAGTCATATTGAACTTCGGCCCATATTTTTACTTCAGGCTCAATACCAGGGGTCTCTGTTTTAACGGTAACAGTCCGAAAAAAGCGAGTAAGAGCTTCAAAATGATAATTCGGATCAAAAAACACTTTAAGTTCTGCTCGCTCATTCGGCGCTAAACTTCTTTTATTAATTGTTGCACTCGTGCAACTGCACGAAGTAAGCACGTCGCTCACGCGCATAGTTTCGGCTCCTTTATTAACGACAACGAATGATGTTTCCACGGTTCCGCCACTTTGCAGAATTTTTCCAAAATCATATTCAGCGGGTTCAATTACAATTGGTGCATCTACAACATCAGAATTACTCAGAGTAAATAGTGCGCCCAATGCAACAAGCGCGAATAGGAAACCTAATACAAGATAGTACTTCATGAAAATCGTTTAACGAACAACGTTTGCTTCAAAAGACACAGCAAGTGGTTTATCCAAAGCATCGGTTGTTGTTATGTAAATCACCCTCTTCACGCGACCAATACCTTGCGGACCATGTGCTGCCGGATCAAATACAACCTCTATTGTTGCCTCCTCGTCTCCATTCATCGTTTGGTCGACTAAAGGCAGAGGAACATGCCCCGGCATACCAAATGGTCCAAATGCCTGTCCGTTTTTTTTGAGCGTTGCTGTCGTACACATGCATGAAGTATATATTGTGCTGAGCGCAACGGGCGTAGCGCCTATGTTTTTAATTTTGAACGAATAGTTGACTAACCCTTTTGCCATTGAAACCGTACCCAAATCAAATGCTGACGTATCGGCAACAAGCATACCCGCTGTTGATTTGACAGTATTTACCTGTGCTTTCTGCTCTGTTTTGTACAAAGACGGCAACGCAAAGAAAGCCAGCGCCGCAAGGATAAACATGCTCAATGCGATACTAATAGTTGTTTTTGATATGTGTTCCATAGTTTAAATTGTTATGCACATTAAAAACCCCACGTACAAGATCATAAAACGTGCCATATCGCTGAGAACTGTGCTACTCTGTTTTTCGTGCAAAGAGACAGTACAGAAATATGGTACGCCTTACGCAGACGTCGGGCTATGTTCATGAAGCGCGAGCCAATATGCAAGACGCCGCTTGAACAAAAATGTGTACGCGAAAAGTTGAAAAACCGCGGAAAAAAGAGGGGCAAAGAAATCAACTGCGTATTTTCGTATGATATGTATACTGTATAAAAACAAAAACGACACGAGTAGCACACCGCCCGTAAATTCAAAAAGTGCCGCAGTGGAAAAACTTTTAAAAACATCAATATGAAACGCAAGTGATGCAAGCAGATTCGTCTCAGGGAGACAGTGGGAACCTTGGATTACTGCCGCCATGCAGTTCATTATTCTGTTATGGTCAGTACTGTGGCCCATTGTTGCAACACCAAAAATCGCTATACTGAAAAAGCTTAAAATCAGAAATATAGTTAATAAGAATTTTGTAGAAATTATCATTATTTCGCCTGAAAATAGACGCAAACTCATTGTACTCCGCCGATTTGAAAGTGTACAGCGTATAAAATTAGGCAATGAAATCCCGGCAGATTTTAGGTGCCGCTCTTTCCGAGTTCAAATACCCGCTCTTTCCATTGGGCTTTTCGTTCTTCCGAACAGCGATCGGAGGGACCAAAACAGGTAAGAGAAATAGGCGCGATCCCCGCAAATCCCAAAATCCCCCGCTCGATTTCATTCATGAAATCACCATATTTGAGACGTGTCATGAAAGGACTATACGTTCCTGCAATAACAATAATGCGCGCGCTTTTCCCAGTTAGATGCTGAATAAGTTTTTTCGTTTGCTTATCAAAATTAAAAGCAAATCCGGGAAGCCACATGCGGTCAAACATCCCCTTAAGAAGCGCTGGCATGGTGTTCCACCAGTTAG
>CAYZKP010000008.1:0-7660 GCA_964479245.1 uncultured Candidatus Saccharibacteria bacterium
GGGGGGTGGCTTTCTTATTTTTTTGTCGGCATCATTTGGACTTTTAGCAAAAGAGAATGGGATAGAGATATCAAAGGTTGTCTTTAATCAAGCGGTGTTTGGCTTAGGGTTTGGTTTGTGCCTCATGTATATTATTTCTCATATTAATTACCGGACATGGAACAAATACGCGTTCTATATTTTCTTGCTTTCCATTGTTGTAACGCTTCTCGTGTTTCTCCCACAATTAGGAATTACCGTGAAGGGCGCAACTCGATGGCTCTCTCTTGGCCCTTTTTCTTTCCAGCCGGCAGAATTTTTAAAACTTGGCTTCATACTGTATTTTGCCGCGTGGTTTTCCGGCGTACGCATGAAAGTGCACACCTTTGCGTACGGCCTTATTCCATTTGTAATCTTACTTGCGATAGTGAGCGTAATTCTTTTAAAACAACCCGATACCGGGACGCTTGGTGTTTTGTTTGCCGCGGCGCTTTCTATTTTTTTTGCAAGCGGGGCACGTATGCGGGATGTGGCGATCCTCTGCGGCACGGCGTTTTTTCTTCTCGGGGTACTTGCCTATACTCGGCCGTATGTTCTTGATCGAATCATAACGTTCTTTAATCCGCTCTCTGACGTGAAAGGATCGGGTTGGCAAATCGGACAAGCGCTTATTGCTATTGGCTCCGGAGAGTGGTGGGGAAGGGGATTCGGACACAGTGTTCAAAAATTTACCTATTTGCCCGAACCTATCAGCGATTCTATTTTTGCCGTTTTTAGCGAAGAATTTGGTTTTGTGGGCGCGATTATTATCATATGTTTTTTTGTGGCGCTCGCGTTTCGAGGATTTTATATAGCCGAGCGTGCTCCAGACTATTTTTCTAGACTCACCGTGGTTGGAATTGTTATACTTATAACGAGCCAGGCATTTTTTAACATTGGCTCAATGTTGGGGCTTGTGCCGTTAACCGGGCTTCCGCTTCCATTTATCAGTCACGGCGGAACAGCATTGTTGTTCACATTTATTGGTTCGGGAATAATTCTTAATATTTCTCGGTACCGTAGACACTAAAACATAATGTATAAATCCCCTTCAAAATCGCGGGCACGAAACAACACATATGACATATACAATCAAAATTAACATTACCAATAACACGATAGGCCGTTGCGCTTCCGGCGCCCGCGTCCTATCCCAAACCAAAAATCCTATCGGATATTTGTTACGGGATGAAAATTGCTTAATTAGGTATTTATAAATAATTTCTCGCCCCGTGATATTTTGACGAAGGAGAAATATATCGGGGTTTGGAACGGGATGAAGATTGTATTAACCGGTGGGGGTACTGCGGGGCACTTTTATCCGCTTATTGCCATCGCTGAGGAACTCAATAAGATTGCTGAATCAGAAAAGCTCATCAAGCCGGAAATTTTTTATATGTCTGTTTCTGCGTACGATAAAAAATCTTTGTTTGACAACAACATAGAATTTAAAAGAACGTTTTCGGGAAAATTTAGAGTATATACGTCACTTCTTAATTTTTTTGGATTGTTTGCGCTTGCGATCGGCGTTGTGCAAGGGCTTATAAAATTATTTAATATCTATCCGGACGTTGTAATAAGCAAGGGCGGCTACGGAAGCCTGCCAACCGTTTTTGCTGCGCGGCTGCTCCACATTCCTATTATGATTCACGAATCAGACTCTGTTCCGGGACGCAGTAATCTGTGGGCGGCAAGGTTTGCGGAACGGGTTGCGGTTTCATGGACAGAAGCTGCAAAATTTTTTCCAAAAGAAAAAACTGCTGTCGTGGGTCAGCCCATACGCTCTGCACTTCTCACCCCGCTTCGTGAAGGCGCGCATACCTATTTGAAATTGGAAGAGGGGAGGCCGACCATTTTAATACTTGGCGGCTCGCAGGGAGCGCAGGTAATAAACACAGCGATTATGGATGCTCTTCCTTCCATCGCAGAAAAATATCAAATAATACACCAAACAGGCGTTGCCAACCTTACAGAGATAGAACAACTTGTCTCTGTAGTACTTTCTCCGGAACAGGTGAGCAGGTATAAACCATTCGGATATTTAAATCTCTTGGCATTACGGATGGCCTCAGGTGTGGCATCGCTTGTGATATCGCGCGCAGGATCAACTATTTTTGAAATTGCGGCGTGGGGAATTCCATCAATCATCGTGCCTATCACCGAATCAAATGGAGACCACCAACGTAAAAATGCCTTTAATTACGCTCGCGCGGGTGCTGCTATCGTGCTTGAAGAAAAGAATCTTACTCCGACCATTTTACTTTCGGAAATCAAGCGTATCATGGAAAACTCCGCGCTTGCTGAAGAAATGCGAAGGAACGCAAAAAACTTTTTTAAACAAGGTGCCGCGGAAAAGATCGCCCGAGAAGCCATTAGAATCGCGCTTACACACGAAAGATAAATGAGGCCTAGGCTCTAGGCAATTAGGCGCTAGGATTAAATTTCTAGACCTAAAGCCTAAAGCATAAAGCTTATGACAAAGAAAATCATTACTCGTTTTGCTCCTTCACCAACGGGGGCGCTTCATATCGGCGCGGCGCGCACGGCGCTTTTTAATTTTGCGTTTTCAGAGCAACAGGGCGGAGAAATGATATTACGTATTGAGGATACCGACAAAGAACGGTCTTTAAAAAAATATGAAGAAGATATACTCCAAAGTTTAAAGTGGCTTTCAATCGAGCATTCAAAACTTTTCAAACAATCAGAACGAACAGATATATATCACGCATACATAAAAAAACTCATTGAAGACGGACATGCGTATGGTGCCGAAGAGGGGGTTATCCGGTTCCGGAATCCGAATAAAAAAGTTTCGTTCGAAGACCTGGTGCGGGGTACGATAGAATTTGAGACAACCGAGCTTGGAGATTTTGTGATCGCGCGATCTGACACAGATCCGCTCTACAATTTAGCGGTTGTTATTGACGATCATGAAATGAACATCACGCATTTAATCCGCGGGGAAGACCACATCTCAAACACGCCTCGCCAAATCTTAATTCAAGAAGCAATTGGAGCAGAAAGGCCTTTGTATGCTCATATTCCACTTATATTAGCTCCCGATCGGTCAAAGTTGTCTAAACGCCATGGCGCAATGCCGATTTCAGAATATCACAAAGAAGGATATCTACCCGAAGCCATTATCAACTTCATGGCGCTTTTGGGATGGTCTCCGCAGGGAAAAAGGGATAACAACTCCGAAATATTTACATTGAGTGAGCTGATACAGATGTTTTCTCTTAAGGGAATTCAAAAAGGGGGAGCGATGTTTGATATTCAAAAATTGCGCTGGGTAAATCATGAACATATCAAAAAACTTTCTCTTTCAGAATTTGAAGAAAAGAGCGGTCCGTTTTTGCCAAGAGAGATAAAAAATATGAAAGATGAAGTTCGCCATACACTACTTTCGGTTTTACAGGAAAAAGCAATTCTTTTAACCGATATTAAAATGCTTTATGCGTCGGGAGAGCTTTCATATTTCTTTACCTCCCCAAAATATAAAAAAGAGGAGCTGCTTCCAAAAGGGGAATCAAGCATTGCCACAGTAGACGAACATATTGACAAAGTAATGAAACTGTTGTCCTCAATCAGCACGACACAATTTAAATCAGATGTTGTCAAGAATACGCTATGGCCATATGCAACAGAAAAAGGACGAGGCGCTGTTTTGTGGCCATTTCGCTTCGCGCTCTCAGGAAAAGAAAAATCATCCGATCCGTTCATTATCGCGCATGTTTTAGGAAAAAAAGAAACGCTCTCCCGACTTGCGCACGCACGTGAATTGCTCGCACGCAAATAGTGTACAATGAAAAAATGAGTATTTGTTTGCGGTTATTATCTTTTTGCGTTTTAATTTTTGCGTTTTACGGTTTTACCGTACAGGCGGACACTGTTTCCGACTTAGAGGCAAAAATTGGGGAGCGAAATAAGGAAATACAGGCGCTTGAAGCAGAAATCGGCAAACTTGGCGATCAAATCGCGTCGGTGAACGCAGAGGCGGAAACGCTTGAGGATGCGATTAAGCAATTAAATCTCACTGACAAGAAATTAACTGCTGACATTCAACTCACTGAACGGCGTATTGCAAAAGCAAACGCAACGATCGCGGAACTTGCATTACTAATCGTTGACAAAGAGCGTCAGATTAAAACCGGAGACAGCGCGCTTGCTGAATCAATACGCATACTGCGTGAATTTGATTCACGAAGCTTCGTTGAGGTTATATTTGGAGAATCCGGTTTTACCGGATTTTGGAACAGTTTTCAAGGCCTCCAGCAATTTCAGGGCGAAGTTCAAAAACGAGTAGAAACTTTGCAAGAACTTAAAATTGATCATGAAGAGGCACAAGAATCATCAAAAATAGAAAAAAGAAATCTCATCGCATATAACGCTCGGCTTGCAGATCAAAAAGAAATTATTCGCCAAAATAAAGCTGAAAAAAATACATTGCTTGCGCAAACAAAAAACAGAGAATCGGAATATAAAATACTTCTTGAGAGTCGCGAAGAAAAGCGGCGCGCGCTTGAAGAAGAGTTACGAGAATTTGAAGCCCAGTTGCGTGTAGAAATTGATCCAGAAAGTTTGCCAAAGCCCGGCAAGGGTGTGCTCCGCTGGCCACTTTCATCAGTGACGATTACACAATATTTCGGCAACACGCCCTTTGCAACTAAAAATCCACAAGTATACAAAAACAAAGGTCACAACGGAATTGATTTACGTGCCGCGCCGGGTACTCCTGTTATGAGTGCGGCAAACGGAGTTGTGATTGGGACAGGTAATACAGACACTGTGCGCGGCTGCTATTCGTATGGCAAATGGGTGCTTATAAAGCATTACAATGGCCTTACGACGCTTTATGCGCATTTGTCGCTCATTAAAGCAACTGAAGGAGTCGAAGTGAAAGCTGGAGAGCTTATAGGCTACAGCGGAAAAACTGGTTATTCAACCGGTCCGCATTTGCATTTTACGGTATATGCGGCGCAAGGGGTGCGTGTTGAGCGGTTTACAAACAGCGTTAATTGCAAAAATGCCCTTATACCAATTGCGCCAACTGACGCCTATCTGAATCCGCTTTCGTATCTCTAAACATGTGGTATAATTAAATTATGATGTTCAATATTTCAAAAAATACTGGTTTTATTCAATTTATCATTATAATTATTATTCTCATTCTCGTTATCAGCTATTTCAACATTGACATTCGGGGGATTGTGGAGGCGCCACAAACGCAACAAAATATCGGATATGTTTTTAGCTGGGTGGCATTTGTATGGAATGAATATTTAAGAGCACCAGCAACATACCTTTGGAACGATGTATTTTTGCGGCTCTTATGGAGCTCGTTTGTGGATAATTTAGAAAAAATTAAAAGGGGACAGCCAAATGATTTTGAAGCAAACGCTCCTGCGGTGCCCGCAGAGTAAAAATGGCAACTGAAGAAGTGTTTAGTTGACCAAGTGGCCGATGTTCTTATACTGAAGACAGTAAGAAATACCCGCGGGGGTTGTGCTGAATGGACCTTAACAATACCGATACGGCAAATTTAAAAGCAATACGGTACAATGTGCTCACTTCTGTAGAGCAACTGGTGAAAGACGCCTTTTGTGCTGTGAAATATAAGGAAAAAGGCGCTGAATTGGTTGAAATGACGCATACAGATCTTTTGGCTTTTTGTACAACAATCGTGTGGTTTTTAAGAAAAAACACTGATGAAAGCCTGTGTGTAAATCCTCATATTGTTGCTGCGGCCAGAATTGTTTTTTTCATGTTGGGCGAAAAAAAGCTCAATACTCCATATTCTGGTCCAGTGCGCATAAGAAGGGATGTGTGGTGGATTCTCATGACGGCGCCACTTGTTTTTCTGCTCCACGGAGTCGGAGCTCCGATAATCACCCTCGCTGATATTGACAAAGATTTTGATAAAAAAGTTCTTACCGACATTCTTGCTCTTATTCCACCTGAATGGATTGAGGAGCTTAACAACATGACCCAAAAAGGGGGACGCATCGGACAATGTACATATGTGATACCGCGCGATGCTTCTGGAAAGCAAACTGTTCAATGATCCCGCTTTGTATAGGCGGGTTTTTTAAAATATATTTGACTAACACTGTGGGTAGTGGTAATTTTGACTCTAGAAATTACAGAAGCGAGGATTACAGATGATTCCTCTTGACGCAATCAGGAATGATAGAAATGTTTTTGAAAAAGCAGCTGCGCAAATTACTCCTGAGATATTGGGAAGTGTTATTGATCACACGCTTTTAAACCCTGTAGCAACCAAGAAAGATGTATTGAAATTGCTCCAAGAAGCAAATGAAATTGGTTCATTCGTATGCATTAACGGAAGCCGAATCGTTGATACTAAACAGTTCATTGAAGCTCTGCCTTCTCCTACGAATATTCGCGGGATTGCATCGGTTATCGGATTTCCGTTTGGCGCTGAAACAACGGGGGAGAAAGTCGGAGGAGCGTACGCGGCGCTTGTAGAGGCGAGAGCTGATGAGGTTGATATGGTTCTAAATGTTGGGAAACTTTTAGACGGTAAGTTGAATTTTGTAATACAAGATATTCATGCCGTTGCGCAGGCTGTAAAAAACTCCCAGTATATTGCTACAGGGGAAAAACAGAAAAAGATTCTCAAGGTTATTCAAGAAAATTGTTGCTTAACTGATGTTCAGAAAGAATCAGCGACTCATGCCATAGTACAGGTGGCACGGGAGGCGAATATTCATATGTTTGCAAAAACTTCAACTGGATTTGGAACTCCGAAAGATGAAAAAACGCCAAGGGGCGCAACGCTTGGAGACGTTTGGAGAATGAACCAGATTGTTTCTGAATATAGAAAAAATGAAGCATTAATCGGCGTTAAGGCCGCGGGAGGAATTGGGGATGCTGAAACAGCGATAAAAATGATGCTTGCGGGAGGGTGTTTTGATGACAATATCAAACTTGTTGAAAATCCATCTGACGTGTTTAGAATCGGCGCGAGTGCCGGAAAAAAGATTGTTGAGGATTTTAATAAACATTATTTTTGTCTCAGATTATGATTATCATAATTTAACAAAAACCCGCTTATTTATATAGCGGGATTTTTACTGTATCGTTGCGTTTTGGGGAATCCATAGTTTCACTGATGCCGAGCATGTAGCTGTTTTAACGTCCTCAATCGTCACACTCCACGTTACGGATATTCCCTTATTTTCTATTTTTTTACATAATTCTCTCATTTTTCCTATAGCAACAAGATCAGGCTCTTTAGGAAAATAATGTGCAATCATGCTTTCAAGTTCTTTTCTCCATGATTCAATTTCTTCTTTTTCCTTGTCAGTTAATTCTTTTTTATCCAACGCAAATTCCTTAAACAGGTGATCTACCACACACTATACCATTTTTGATGATCAAATAGGTCGCAAAAAACCATTACGTGACTACTTTACGATGGCTGCACGACCATGCCACGTTTCCCGAGCATATCTATGTCGGGAAATATACATTGTGCGACATGATATGACTTCGTATATCTGGTTGCAAAACCATACTCCCCTTTATGGGTTCGAGTGGCTCTCCTTAAAGTCCTTTGCAGTTTGATGCCGCTGTATATCCAGCCTTTTCTGCTTCTTCTTGGGATGCAAACCAGATT
>CAYZKP010000008.1:7727-14044 GCA_964479245.1 uncultured Candidatus Saccharibacteria bacterium
CACTTATCTGAAGAGCGCCGGGGCACCACGGATGATGATATTTAGTTCCGTTTTTTGAGGCCACAAAAAGCTTTTGATTTTCTGATATGCTCGCCACAGCGGCCATAGATTGTGGTGGCACTTGCGCCGTGTTTCCGCCATATTCTATACGTACCGGCTCTTTCAATTCCTCAACTTTTGAAAGTCTTCCTAACCCAAAACTGCCTAATCCAACGAGAATAATAAGCACTGCGATCAGAAGCTCTCGGCTGTTGGCGTACCCCTTGATTTTATATATGAATTTTTGTACACTACTTTCCATATACGTTAAGTATAAATATAAAGTATACGGTATCAAGTTTTATTACTATGGCTTCCGCCTAAGGCGGATGCTCATAATTGCAGCTATTCGCTGCGCTCTTAGGCAATTATGGCACATACAAAAGCCGGAGGCTCAACACGAAACCTCCGCGACTCAAACCCTAAATATCTCGGTATTAAAATCCAAGACGGATCAAGCGTACGTCCGGGGTTAATCCTTGTGCGCCAACGTGGCACGAAAATCTTGCCCGGGAAAAATGTTGGCGTAGGGAAAGACCATACCCTCTTTGCTCTTAAGAATGGCGTCGTAAAATTTAAAAATATTCGAAGGATGCGTTTCGACAACACTATTTCGTATAAAAAAAGAGTAGACGTGCTTTAGTTAAGTATTTTTTTCTTCGGCTTCTATCATAAGAGAGCAGTTCTTTTGTTCACTCCCCTCTCCGACTGTAATTTCATACACTCCGATTTTTTTAATGGGGTCATGAAGTGTAATTTTTTCTGAATCAATAATAATACCGTATTGTTTTAGAATCGCGTGAGCGATTTCTTTTTCTGCCACCGCTTTAAACAAATTTCCTTGTTCATTTGCTTTCACGTGAACGCTCATTTTCTCCGGCAATGCCGCAAGTATTCCTTTCAGTGCTTGAAGCTCTTTTTCTTTCTCTTCGTGTTGTTTTGCTTTAAGCAATTCAATTTTTTTTATTGCTCCAGCAGTAGCGAACTCTCCTAATTTGCGGGGAAGAATAAAATTGCGTGCAAGTCCGTTTGCAATTTCTTTAATCTCATATTTTTTCCCAACCTTGGGAACGTCTTGCAGTAAAATTACCCGCATAATTTTGTTAAGTCAATTTTTGAGTAATTGATTAATTAGAATAATTCAAAAGTATTTCTTTTGCTTTCTCCAATTGCGCATCTTTTGTGATGTCTTTATTGTCAGTATTCTTTGAAACAACGTAGTCAGGCGTAATACCATTGTCAGAAATAGAATTGCCTTTTGGCGTCAGCCAGTGCGCTATGGTTATTTTAAGCGAGGTAGCATCAGTAATTGATATAAGCTCTTGAACGGACCCTTTTCCGAACGTTTTCTCCCCTACTAATATCGCTTTACCGTGTTCAGAGAGTGCTCCCGCAAAAATTTCAGATGCCGATGCCGATCCCCCATTAATCAAAATCACGAGTTTAAGATTGTCATTAAATATATCATATCCACGGCTGCGATATACAGTATCCTTCGTGTCCCCGCCAAAATCTTCCGTTACAATAACTTTCCCGGATGGTAAAAACCAACTTGTAATATCAACTGCCGCCTCAAGGAAACCACCGGCGTTTCCTCGTATATCAATAATAAGCTTGTCCATTCCGGATAGCACAAACTCTCGAAGCGCGCCTCTAAAAAGATTGGGCGAGTTTGCTGAAAAGTTATAAAACTTAATCAAGAAAATTCCTTCCGGTAACGTTTCGGTCTCAATTGTCGGAATGGTAATGATTGCTCTTTCTATTTCAACGGTAAACGGTTCATTGATTTTTTCTCGCCCTACAGTGAGCGTGACTTTCGTGCCAACCGGTCCTCGAATGAGACGCACCGCCTCGTCAATCTTCATCTGTGCGGTATCAGTGCCGTCAATTTTCAAAATTTTATCTTTTGGCAAAAGACCGGCTTTTTCCGCGGGGGTATTTTTAAGTGGAGCGATGACGGTTAGCATATCGTTTTCCATGCCTATCTCCATCCCCACTCCCCCAAAATTACCACTTAAATTTTCTGCGAATGTTTCTGCTTCCGCGGGAGGAAAAAAGACCGAATGAGGATCTCCCAAGGAATCCACAAGACCCGCTATCGCTCCCCACACCTTTTCTTGATCAGCGGGCACCGTTGAGGTGCTTGCGACGAATTTTTCATCAATGATATTCCATGTTTTCCAAAATGGCGCGAAGTCAACTTGCTCCCTCGTGAAAGGAAGTGGTGCTTCAATGTTTGTGAGCGAGAGGATTTTTTTTACCTCGGGACGATTCTCATATCCGAGATAGAGCCCGAACAAAAAAGCCGCTGTCATCAAACAGCAAAATAACACCCCTATTTTAACAAAACGATAGTTCTGCTTCATTACGGTGTATTATTACACAAAATATACTTTATACCAAATACAAAATACTATATACTTACTATGTATGGTTACCAAAGAAACGTGCGGAACAATTACGTGGGTAGATGTTGAATCACCGACAAAAGAAGAGATTCGGCGCATCATGGATGAATACAGTATTCATCCTTTGATTGGCGAGGAGCTCCTCTCCCCCACCCTGCGTCCGAAAGTTGATGTCTATGGAAATTTGATTTACTTAATTCTCCACTTTCCCACCATTGCACAACCGCCGAGTAACAAAATGGAGCAGGAAATAGATTTTGTTATTGGCAAAAATCTATTTATTACGGTTCATTATGGCATCATTGACGCCTTGACTAAAGCAAATCGCCTCTTTAATGTAAGCGCAATTCTTAAAAAATGCGACGCAATCGGCGGTCACGCCGGTTTCATATTTTTCCATCTCATTAAAGAGCTGTATCATAACCTGATACTTGAACTTGAGTTTGTGCAAAAAGAATTAGACGATATTGAAGAAAACATTTTTAAAGGACAGGAGCATTTTATGGTTTCTCGTATTTCAAAAACAACGAGAAAATTACTCCATTTTAAAAAATCAGTTGCACAGCATCAGCATGTGCTTGAATCACTTGAGCATGTTGGCGAAAGCTTTTTTGGAAAAGAATTTAATTATTACTTGCACGCGATTATCGGCGAATACTACAAAGTTTCAGCACACCTTGAAAGTAGCGTAGACACTCTGCGAGAGCTCAAAACCACAAATGACTCACTTCTGACCACAAAGACAAATGACATTATGAAGACACTCACCATCATGGCGTTTATCACACTGCCGCTTACTTTCTTTTCGCAATTATTTGGAATGAACACGGCTTATTTACCAATTGTTGGAGGCAAAAATGACTTTTGGATTATTATTGGAATCATGATTTTTTCCACAGCTGTTTTTGTTCTCTTTTTTAAGCGCAAAAATTGGCTCTAGAAAGAGTTCGTGGTTTCTGATCCTTAGTTGTTAGTTTTTAGAACTAATTAATTGCTTCTATGCACTAAAAACTATAAGCTAAAAACTATGGAGATTTTTTTATACAACACGCTCACTCACCAGAAAGAACAGTTTAAGCCTCTTAAAAAAGGGGCTGTTTCTATGTACCACTGTGGGCCCACGGTATATAATTTTGCGCAAATAGGAAATCTGCGTTCGTATGTGTTTGCGGACACGCTTCGGAGAATGTTTGAGGCTTCTGGTTTTACGGTACGGCAGATTATTAACATTACTGATTTCGGGCATCTTACGTCTGACGCGGATGAAGGAGAAGATAAAATGATGAAAGGGCTCAAACGAGAAGGAAAGCCTATCACGATGGAAGCAATGAAAGAAATGGCACGCTTTTATACAGCGGCGTTTAAAAATGATCTCAAGGCGCTTAATGTAAAAATGCCGCATGCGCTCCCCTACGCGAGCGAGCACATCCCTGAATACATAGAGCTTATTAGGACTCTTGAGACGAAAGGATTTTTATATACTATACCAAACGACGGTGTTTATTTTGATATTTCAAAATTTCCTCGCTATGGAAAGTTGTTGGGTGTGCAAAAAAGTGTGGAATTAACGTCGCGTATTGGAGTAAACGTGCACAAAAAAAATCCTCAAGATTTCGCAGTTTGGAAATTTAATACTGCGTTAGGGTGGGAATCTCCATGGGGACACGGCTTTCCCGGTTGGCACATTGAATGTTCTGGCATGAGTATGAAATATCTCGGTGAAACGTTTGATATTCACACGGGCGGTATTGACCACCTTCCAGTTCACCACCCAAATGAAATTGCCCAATCTGAAGGCGCAACGGGAAAACCGCTTGCGCGCTACTGGCTGCACAACAATTTTGTGACCATTACGGGTGAAAAGATATCAAAATCGCTCAAAAATGACGTTTATTTAAACGATGTGATTAAAAGAGACATCAACCCCCTCGCCTACCGATATTGGCTTTTAACCGCGCATTATAGAACCCCCGTTGATTTTACATGGGAGACCCTTGCCGCTTCTGAACAAGCACTTTCGAAACTCTACGATTATTACAGAGAACTAGAAAACAGCATCGGCGCTGTGAATAAAAAATATAAAACACTATTCATCGCCTATATATATGATGACTTGAACACCCCTCGCGCGCTTTCTGTACTCTGGCGTCTTATCAAAGATAAAAAAGTAACATTGGAGGACAAGAAAGCGACTCTTTTATTTTTTGATACATTTCTTGGATTGAAATTATCTGAAAGTGACGCCATACAAGAAGAGATTCCTCAGGAAGTAAAAGACCTTGTTGCTCTTCGCGAAGATGTTCGAAAACAAAAAAATTGGGGAAAAGCCGATGACATACGAGAAGATATACAAAAATTAGGATTTACGGTTAAGGACACCGCTTCCGGATCTAAAATTTCCAAATGGAAGAAAAATTAAAACAATTACTGCGCTCCGTTTATAATTCTCCGAAATCAAATTTTTATAGAAACCTATACACTCAAAAAGGGATTAATGCTCATGGATTATGGGAAAATCTCCCTTTTGTAACACAGCACGATCTTATCAAAACACCCCTAAATGATCGGCTATATTTAGATAAACCAATTTTTGTGAAAATAATACACGGAGATGCAGGTTCTTTTCTTTTTGGACGGACTGTAGAAAATATCGCGCAAGAATATTATGGCAAAGTTGGTGAGCGTCCGCTTGTCGCATTTTCTTCAAGTTACGAAGGTATTGAAAAATCTCTGTGGGTGTATGAACAAAACATGTTGCCACTCATAAATCTTGATGCCGTACGTCTTACCGTTTTGGCAGCAGAAAAATATGATATCGATAGCATTGTTGGAGATATTGCATCTATCACTGCATTGGGCCAAGAGCTTCCACAGAAGCAGCGGAGCCGTATAAAGTATATAAATATTATAGATTCTAGAAGAACAAATATTGACCATTCTCTTTTTCCAAATGCAGAAATGAGGGAAATTTTTTCACTTCCCGAAACAGGAAATATTGCTGAACGCTGCCCAACGCAGAAAACAAAGGCGGTGTGGCATGGATTCAAAAACGTATTTATTGAAAACGATGAAAATAAACTTGTAATAACAAAATATGAATTGCTGCCGACACCCCTGATACGTTATAGAACAAAAATTACTGTGCACAGGCCTGAAGAACCTTGCGATTGTAAGACTCTGTCGCAAACATTCACCACTAAAATATAACCAAAGCGCGTCGTGCCCGACATTAAAAGCGCGCACAATTATTATGCGCGCTTTTTTAAGGTAATGTATCGTACCAAGCGGATACAACCCCACGTAATTACATTACAGACAGCAAGAAGAAATGTCGCTACATACAATAGAGGAAATTCGGTGTGGTTATAGGACGAGTAAATAAGATACCCAAGACCGTCGTTGGCTGTAAATGATTCTGTAAAAATGAGCATCGTCCATGCGTGCGAGAAAGCAAGTTCAAGAGACATAAAGAAGATCGGCAATGTAAGTGGAAAGAAACAATACCAAATTGCCCCAAAACGTGTTGGGCCGATAAGCGCCATAAACTCACCGAACATGCGTTCAGTCCCCTTCTCGTGCACCAAGATATATGTTTTGCAATGAGAAAAAACAGCGGTAAAAACATACAAAAAACCAATCCATGCTGATATCGTCATTTTAGGTGCTTCAAAAACTCCAAGAATCGGAATGAGCATCAAGAAAAGGGACATTTTTGAAGTAGCAAACAAAAAAGGCAAAAAATTACCCATCACCGCGCTGACCGAGGGGGTTACTACAGAATAAAGCCCTGCGGCGTATCCTATGATTGCTCCCAAGAGAAGCGGCGCAATTCGTTTTAGACTTGCAACAACATGATCCACTAATAATGGC
>CAYZKP010000009.1:0-12994 GCA_964479245.1 uncultured Candidatus Saccharibacteria bacterium
ACATGAGCAGAAGGGAAAAAATGAAGTGGGGAAATATTCCACTGCAGACATTTCGGGCGGACGTTGATTTTGCGCGCGTACGTGCGCTCCTGCCGTACGGTACGATTGGTGTAAAAGTATGGATTTATCGCGGAGAAATTTTTTCCGAAAAACCATCAAAATAACGTTTAGCGGTTAGCGTATGGCGTTTAGTTAAACTAAACCCTAAACCCTAAACCCTAAACCCTAAAAACATGTTATTTCCCAAAAAAGTAAAACATCGAAAATGGCAACGAGGACGCAGAAATCCTGCGCGTATTGGTGTTGCGTCACGCGGCACGACACTTTCCTTTGGTTCATACGGTCTTAAATCAATGACGCCCGGAAGAATTAACTCACGTCAGATTGAGGCGGCTCGAAAAGCGCTTACGCGGATGGTCAGCAAAACCGGCCGAGTGTGGATTCGCATTTTCCCCGATCGTCCATATACCAAAAAAGCCGCTGAGGTGGGCATGGGACAAGGGAAGGGGGACGTTGAAGGATATGAGGTTGAAGTATTGCCGGGAAGGGTTTTATTTGAAGTAGACGGTGTTGAGCGCGGTATCGCAGAAGATGTATTGCGGAAGGCGGGGTCAAAATTGCCAGTCAAAAGTAAAGTTGTGGTTCGAGAATAACGTTTTATTGCTAGCCAGTTTTTAATATGGATTTAAAAGAAAAAAACGATAAAGAATTGAAAGAATTGCTCGCCAGTAGACGCAAGGCGTTGCGGTTGTTTAGATTTGGTATTGCGGGAAGCAAAACTAAAAATATGGAAGAAGGGCGAAATACCCGCAAAGATATTGCGCGAATATTAACAGAAATAAATATTCGGACTAATACACATGGCTAACGCAACAAAAAAAACTCCAAAACGACTTCGGGGAGTAATTGTGTCTGACAAGCCGCACAAGACAGTTGTTGTTTTGGTGAGTAGATTCGTGCGACACCCCAAATACGGAAAATATATTCAGAAGAGAAAAAAATATAAAGCTCATGATGAGAATAATGCTCACAAGACAGGAGAGACGGTAACAATAGAAGAATGCCGCCCGATTTCTAAAGACAAGCATTTTAGAGTTTTAGGGAGCGGTACGCGACCATAAAACTCTAACCCCCTCACTCGAAAATTAATTTAATTTCCGAGTGAGGGGGTACTCAAATTTAATACTCGTTAACACTCGTTAAAATTTGGTATGATTCAACCACAAACATTATTAAAAATTGCAGATAATTCGGGCGCACGCGTCGGAAGAGTCTTTAAAATTCTAGGCGGTACGCGAAAACGATACGCGCATATCGGAGACATTGTGGTTGCCGCTGTGCTTGACGCCGAGCCGAGAAAGCAAGTAAAAAAGAAAGATGTGGTGCATGTCGTTGTGGTGCGACAGAAGAGACCATATCGGCGCAAGGATGGTTCATATATTGCCTTTGATGAAAATGCCGGGGTTATTGTTGAAAAAGGGAAAAAAGAACCAATCGCTGGAAGAATTTTTGGTCCTATTCCCCACGAAATCGGGGAACTTGGTTTCCAAAAAATAATTGGTTTGGCGCCAGAGGTCGTATAAACAGCTTCATTGGCTTTACAAAAAGCTAACGAATCTAACGAAGCTATGCGTATAAAACAAGGGGACAACATAATAGTTATTTCTGGAAAAGATAAGGGCAAAAAAGCCAAGGTGCTTCAGGTATTGCGCGCGCGCAATCTTCTTGTTGTTGAGGGGGTAAACATGAAAAAACGGCATCAAAAGCCTCGTCGTTCCGGACAAAAAGGCCAGATTGTCTCTCTCCCCGCGCCGGTTCATATTTCAAACGTTCAACTTGTTGATCCGAAAACAGGAACGGGAACACGAATTAAAATTGAGATTCAAAAGGGCAAAAAGGTCCGGGTTTCTAAGAAAAGTGGTGCTGTTATTTAATATGTCCATGATTTCAATAAAAGAAAAAGAAAAAAATGCTTTTGCCACACTTAAGGGGCAATTCGGGTATACAAATACTTTGATGGCGCCGCGGCTTGTTAAGGTCGTGGTAAGTTCCGGAACGGGGAGAATGTCTCAGGGCGACAAAAAAAGAAATGATTTTGTTTCAGACAAGCTTTCAAAAATCACCGGACAAAAAGCGTCTCCGCGTGGAGCAAAAAAATCAATTGCATCGTTTAAAACACGAACGGGTGATATTATCGGGTTTGTCGTTACCTTGCGCGGGAAAAGGATGTATGGCTTTTTAGACAAAGTGCTTCACGTTGCTCTACCGCGTACCCGCGATTTTCGTGGGTTATCTTCCTCAGCGATTGACGAGATGGGCAATTTTACTATCGGCATTAAAGAACATACGGTGTTTCCAGAAACAGCTGACGAAGAATTAAAAAATGTGTTCGGCTTGGCAATTACTATAGTTACCACAGCAAAAAACAAGAAAGAGGCGCAGGCATTTTTTGAACATCTCGGATTTCCGTTTAAAAAATCTAGTTAAATTTCCGGGCGACCCGTCAAGCTTTGCTTGTCTCATGTGTCGCCGTTTAAGGAAATAGAGCCTACCAAATAGACTTTGGCATTTTGATTTGCCGTTTGTTGACTTAAGGAAGTTGTTCATATATCATACTGTGAAAGCCCATTCGGGGCTTTTGATGATTTTTATAGTCATTTCCCTCATTAAAAATCTATCATGGCAAAAACATCGGTTATCGCACGGTCAAAAAAGAAACCAAAATACCAATCACGCGTTGTGCGTCGCTGTTTTCGATGTGGCAGAAAGCGTGGATATATGAGAGATTTTGATTTGTGCCGAATCTGCTTCAGGGAGCTTGCAAATGAGGGTATGATTCCCGGAATTAGGAAATCAAGCTGGTAAGCGATTTTAGATGTGCGATGTAAGATTTTCGCTTTTTAATACAAACGTTTTTTTAAATCTTATATCTTAAATCATAAATCAAACATTATGGATCCAATCGCCGATATGTTAATAGGCATCAAAAACGCTGGAAACGCAGGAAAAGAATCTGTGGTTGTTCCGTATTCTAAAATTAAATTTGAAATCGCTTCACTTTTATCGCGGACAGGTTATGTCGCTTCTGCTCTCAGTGTGCAGAATAAGAAAGGAAGAAAAGAACAACGCATGATTGAAATTAAAATTGCACGAGAAACTTCAGGGCCAAAAATAAAAGGAGTTGCTCGCATGTCAAAGCCATCTCGCCGGGTCTATTTTGGATTTCGCGATGTTCAACCAGTACGACAGGGGCGTGGAGAGATTGTGCTTTCAACCCCTAAAGGCCTTGTCACCGGCAAAGAGGCGCGCAAACAAAAAATAGGAGGCGAGGTTTTGTTTAAAATATGGTAATTAATTTCAGATATACGATTTAAGATTTATGATTTAAGAATTTTTCACCGCACCTTCACCGTACATGTATTCATAAATCGTAAATCTTATATCTTATATCGTAAATCTTAAATTATTCATGTCTCGCATCGGCAAACAACCAATCATGATACCCAAAAACACTGAAGTGTCTGTTTTAGACCATGGTCTCAAGGTCAAAGGCCCCCTTGGGGAGCTCTCGCGTTCTTTTTCTCCGCTCATAACCGTTCTAGTAAAAGAAGGAGCGGTGCTTGTTGCGCCCCGAAAAGAGACGTTGCTGACGCGGGCGCTGTGGGGAACGACTGCGGCACACATAAAAAACATGATCAAAGGTGTGCATACGATTTTTGTAAAGCGACTTCTCATAGAGGGTGTCGGATATCGCGCGGAGGTGTCATCTGGCAACCTCGTTTTAAATATAGGATTTTCTCATCCAGTCAAGGTGAAAATTCCTTCTGACGTGAAGGTAACCACCGAAAAGGGTCTTATTACTGTCTCTGGTATTAATAAAGAATCGGTAGGACAATTTACCGCGTCAGTAAGGGCGCTTAAAAAGCCCGAGCCGTACAAAGGAAAGGGTATTCGTTATGAGGGTGAGGTTGTTCGCAGGAAACAAGGCAAACGAGCGGTATAGATAATTTAAAATTTCTCGTTCGAGTCTGAGCCTGAGGGCTCATCCCTCAGAGTCAAAGACAAATTCCAAATTTCAAACTTAAAATACAATTATGGCAGGTAAAACAAATATCAAAAAAATGACCAAAAAAGAGCGGCGCGGCAGGCGAACGCGGGCAAAATTGTTTGGTACCGCGGAACGTCCGCGTCTTTCTGTTTTTAAGTCAAACAGCCATATTTACGCGCAGCTTATCAATGATGAAAAAGGTGTGACCCTCGCCGCATCATCTGATACAGTCCTTGCTACGCAAAAAACAGTTGCTCTGAAAGAGCGCGCGCTTCACGTTGGAATGGATATTGCCAAAAAGGCGGCTCAAAAGAAAATACAAAAAGCAGTATTTGATCGTGGCAGTTTTTCATACACGGGAGTTATCAGGTCGCTTGCCGATGGCGCCCGAAAAGGCGGTCTTGCGTTTTAAATAAAAGCACATGAATCAAGAAAATACACAAAAAAATAATTTTGGAAACACTGCCCCCGCGGCTCAATTCGCCGGGCGAGGACAGAAAAGAAATCAGCCCCGCGAACGACGAGAGCGTCATCGCCGGTCAGTTTCTGAATTTGCCCAAAAACTGATTAATGTACGTCGCGTTGCTCGTGTGGTCGCGGGAGGACGGCGCTTTAGCTTCAGCGTCGCGCTCGTTATTGGAGACAAAAAAGGCGGTGTCGGCGTTGGACTTGGTAAAGCGGGAGACACCGCGGGCGCAATTGAGAAGGCGCTCCGGAATGCTCGGAAAAACATGATACACATTAAAATGACCTCTTCGCTTTCTATCCCTCACGAAGTTAAGGCAAAGCATAAAAGTGCGCGTGTCGTCATCATACCCGCAAAAGGCAGAGGACTTGTTGCGGGAAGTTCCGTCCGTACGGTGCTTGATTTGGCTGGTATTACTAATGTGACGGCAAAAATTTTGTCACCGAGCAAGAACAAGCTCAACAACGCTCGCGCAGCGATAGACGCTCTTAAACAATTAGAACACTGAAAGGTGGGAAGTGGGAGATAAAAAATAATAAAATTAATTACAATACTCTACAATCCACGTTCCACATTCAATACTATGCAAATACACGACATTAAACCTCTCCATAAAAGAAAAAAAACAAAGCGTGTCGGGCGTGGTGCGACCCGTGGCACTTATTCTGGGCGCGGCATTAAAGGACAGAAGGCGCGCGCAGGAAGAAAAATGCGTCCCGAGATGCGTGATATTATAAAAAAGATACACAAGAAACGAGGGTATCGCTTTGCTTCTATAGAAGAGAAACCGGTTATCGTATCTTTGAGAGAGCTACAAGCATTTGGTGACGGCGATACGATTTCTCCAAAAACACTTGTTGAAAGAAAGATTGTAAGCCGGAGTGAAGGCGTGTTGCCGCGTATTAAAATCTTGGGGGATGGGGATATTTCAAAAAAACTACATATTTTGGGCTGTGCTGTGTCCGCATCTGCCAAGGCAAAAATTGAAAAGGCTGGCGGAAAAATAATTTAATTTCAGATTTAAGATTGTAGATTGAAGGTTTAATTTTAAAAAAATTTTATATCGTATATCAAAAATCTTATATTAGACATGGAAACATTTATTCAAAAATTAAAATTAGCGGTCCACGATGAGACACTGCGAAACAGGATTTTGTTTGTGTTGCTCGCGCTCATGCTTTTTAGGGCGCTCGCGGTGATCCCAATTCCGAGCATTGACCCCATTCGTCTTGCAGAATTCTTTTCAAATAACCAATTTTTCGGACTTCTCAACATTTTTTCTGGAGGCGGTTTATCTAATCTCTCTATCGTGATGCTCGGTGTCGCACCCTACATTACCGGTTCAATTATTATGCAGCTTCTCACGGTCATGTCTCCCAAAATTAAGGCGCTGTATCATGAAGAGGGCGAAGCGGGAAGAAAAAAATTTATGCAATATGCTCGGCTGCTCACAGTTCCTCTCGCGATCCTGCAAGGGTTTGGGTTATTAACACTTCTAAGCCGGCAAGGAGTTATTGAACAACTGCCGTTTTTTGAACAATTTATAAATATTTTAGTTATTACCGCAGGATCGGTGCTGCTCATGTGGATTGGAGAGCTGATTTCAGAATTTGGTATTGGCAACGGAGTTTCACTTATCATTTTTGCCGGTATTGTCGCGGGACTTCCGGCGACGATGCAGCAACTTATCTTTACATTTGAGGTCGCGCAATTGCCGATCTATATCGGCTTTACGCTTGCCGCAGTTGCTATTATCGCGGGAATTGTCTTTATCACTGAGGCTGAGCGTCCAATACCGGTGACGTATGCCAAACGAGTACGGGGTCAGCGCGTCTATGGCGGTGTTTCTACATATGTACCGCTCCGGGTGAATCAAGCGGGCGTCATTCCCATCATTTTTGCGCTTTCCATTCTTCTATTTCCGCAGATGATTGTAAATTTTTTGACACAAATCAACAATGTCGCAATCGCTGCCGTGTCTAACGCGCTTCTTGCTATTTTTCAACACCCGATATTTTATTCAACACTCTATTTTATCTTAGTTTTTTTCTTTACGTACTTTTACACCGCGGTTACGTTTGATCCGGAATCATTGTCCACAAACCTTCAAAAAAACGGCGCGTTTATCCCTGGCGTTCGACCCGGACAGTCAACCGCGGAATATATTGCAAAAATTTTAACACGCATTACATTGGTAGGCGCGGTCTTTTTGGGCATTGTGGCGGTGCTTCCCCTCATTATGCAGGGAATTACCGGCGTTGCGGCGTTTGCAATCGGCGGTACGGCGCTTCTTATTGTTGTTTCAGTTGCTCTCGATCTTATAAAGAAAATTGACGCGCAAATCTCTATGCGAGAATATTAGTGTATGACGCACATCAACACAATTCTCATGATTGGGAAAACGGGCTCCGGTAAAGAAACACAGGCGCGGTTACTTCAAAAAAAATTAAATTTCTCTTTTTTTGCCTCTGGAGATCGGTTCCGCGAAATACAAGAGCAGGACACCTTGCTTGGACAACGTATTCGCGAGGATATGGATAACGGGTTCTTGATGCCCGACTGGCTCTCTATTTATGTCTTTCAAGAGGCCTTATTTAAACTAAAAGACGGCGAGGGAATTATTTTTGAAGGCACCGGCCGAAAACTTCCCGAAGCCGAAATGTTTGATAAAATAGCGACATGGCTCGGTAGAGATTATGTGTGCGTTCAATTGGTTGTTTCTGATGAAGAAATTGTGACACGACAATTAAAACGCGGACGCAAGGACAGCAATACGCCGGAAAAAATTAAAACACGTCTTAGCGAATATTATAAATACACTGTTCATGTTATTGATTTTTTTCGCCAAAAAAACAAGATTATAGATGTTGATGGGGTGGGGGCAATTGAGAAAATACACGCAGAAATTATGTTGAAATTAAACCTCTAGTCTATGGCGACGATAAGAACAGAAAAAGAAAAAAATATTGCAAGAGAAAGCGGCAGGAGACTGTCCGCTGTTTTGCATAAGGTGATTGAAAGGGTCGTTCCGGGCGTGACGCCTCTTGAACTCAATGTCTATGTACTAGAACTAATTAAAGTGAACGGAGACGAGCCGTCATTTTTAGGATATAAACCAGCGGGTGCGAAAACTCCATTTCCTGCGGCGCTCTGTGTGTCTGTGAATGATGAGGTTGTTCACGGGATACCAAATAACATCCCCCTTAAGGCGGGAGATATTGTGGGACTTGACTTGGGGATCACGCACAAAGGTTTTATCACAGACATGGCGCGCACTGTGCCAGTCGGTGATATTGACAAGGATGCGCAAAAGCTTCTCAACGTAACACAGCAGGCTCTCAAAAAGGGTACACAGGCGGCAAGAGCCGGCAAACACGTGGGAGATATCGGAAACGCCATTGAACGTACCGTCAAAAAAGGCGGTTTTACCATTGTTGAAGAACTTGGCGGGCACGGTGTTGGGAACCGTGTTCATGAAGTGCCTTACATTGCAAACTATGGGGAAAAAGGAATCGGCTCAGAACTTGCGGAAGGAATGGTGTTGGCGCTTGAGCCGATTGTGAATGAAGGAGGCCCGCAAGTTTACTTAGACAAAGATGGGTATACATTTAAAACAAAAGATGGAAAACGAAGCGCGCACTTTGAAGATACGATTTTAATTACAAAAAATGGCGCAGAAATATTAACAAAAAACGAGCAATAATGCTCGTTTTTTGTTAGCGTAAAAAGAATTTAGATTCCGCCGGCTTGTGATTGTTTTGTCCTGCTTCCTCCATCTCCCGTTAACCCTCCTCCAATTGGCTTGAACCAACCGTATCCCTCAAAATTTTTTCCAATCATACTATATTAAAAATAAAATCTTTTAATATTTCTATTATATCATATATATATTAAGCTCGTCAAGAAGGCGGTATCCTTATGTAAAAAGCTCTCCGTAGGAGAGCTTTAATATTCAACTAGATTCACTCATTTTTTTAATCGCATCGCGAAGCGTTTTAAGCAATTCTTCCACTCCTTTGTTATGGATGGTTGATACGATTTGTTCGCGAATTGCGCTTGACATACTAATACCGCCTTCAAATATGATATCAATGATTTTTTGTTTTCCGTTGATTTTTCGTATGCGCCAACTGATGTCAACCGTATCCGCTTCGTTTCTCAGGAATTTGCTGGCCACAAGAGTGTTTTTTTCATCCTGATATTCTTCTCGAAGTATTTTTAGAGAACTACCAGTTTTCTCTTGTTCTGCAGCTATCTTTTTAATATGCGGTGAGTATAACGCAACAATATATTGCGCGAATAACGCCCGATATTCTTTTTCTTGCGTTTCCGTAAGAGCTTTGAGATAACGCCCGAGGGCAAAATTTTGAGCTGTTTCAATATCGAAATATGTTTCAAGAAGAAATTGAAGTTTTTGCGCGCGCTCACCCTCACTCAATTTTTCATTTTTTGCGATCGTCAGCCCGTCACTAAACAGGTTTTTCACAAGAAGACTTGCGGGCCCCTCTGCAGAGGTGGTCATGGGGGTAATAATAAAACTCATTATGAGAGTAAGTATGGCAATGATTTTTTTCATTACACGTTTGTCCAAGAAGTGTATATCTGCAATGAGTAAATCACACCCGTATCATTGTGGCAAGTGGAATTCCACCCATTGTATATTGTAATTTTTTATGGTACTCTCTATTGCAAATAGTCGCTGTTATATGAACGATTCTAAAAAACATTTTAAATATGAACGGACGCTTGTGCTCATTAAGCCTGACGGACTTCAGCGGTCGCTTGTGGGTGAGATTATAAAACGATATGAAAATCTTGGATTAAAACTCGCTGGAATTAGAATGCTCGTTTCCACTAAAGACCACATAGAAAAACATTACACCCTTGATCCGCAGTGGCGAAAAGTTACCGGCGAGAAAACTATTAAAGGGTATAGAGACAAAGGGCTTACACCGCCGTCAGAAGACCCATTTGAAATTACCGCAAAAATTTTGGAGCGACTAAAAAAATATATGACCACTGGCCCGATCATAGCGATGGTGTGGCAGGGGGCGCATGCGGTTGAACTGGTGAGAAAATTAACCGGCGGCACAGAACCATTGAAATCTGATGTGGGTACTATCCGCGGAGATTATGTGCTTGACTCATATCAAATGTCAGATGGTGATGGTCGCGCGATACGCAATCTTGTGCATGCATCAGGCTCGCAAGAAGAGGCAGAAAAAGAAATAAAACACTGGTTCAAAGATGGTGAGTTAATACATTATCGCCTTGTGCAAGAACAAATTTTATATGATGTAAACCTCGACGGCTTACTCGAATAACTATATTTCTTCAAACTTCCACGATTGCGGGATTTTGAAGAAATGTTTTTTGGCGCTGTGGATAGAGATGCTCGCACAGTATGGTAAAATGAAGTGGGATCAAGCAATGTCCAATATAGTTTGTCTGCAGGGGGTCCGAATCGTGTTTGTTTGCTGATTTGTTCGGAAACAAATTACTGAGGACACCCACCTATCTTATGTGGGCAGACGCTTGACCCCCTGAAAGGTCCCGTACGTTCGGGATCTTTCGTTTGTGATACAATAGAAAAATGTTGCACGATAGATTTTTTATATTATTTTTTATAGTATTATGTATCATAGCCGTAGCCGATATTTTCGGGATTTTATATTTTTTATTTTGGAAATTGTGGTGGCTTGATCTCGTACTCCATTTTGGGGGTGGGTTTTGGGTGGGCGGCATGGCTATTTGGCTTTCTTTATATTTTTCTCGTTTTTTATTTGTTGAGGTTCCTAAGCCACTGCTTTTTTTCCTTGTAGCGCTCACAAGTGGCATCGCGCTTGGCGGGTTTTGGGAAGCATTTCAAGTGTTTATTGATCCTTCGTTGTCTCTTGAAATCGATTATCGTACGGACACAGTCACCGATTTCTTTGCGGATATAGCGGGTGCCATTCTCGCCGGTTTATATTTTATACGCACTCGTTTTAGTACAAAGATTTATAACGAATAGTATGGCGAAAACCAGCACAATACATTTTTGGGGCGGCACAGGAGAAGTTACGGGATCAAATTTTCTTTTTGAGACTAAACAGCTCAAGATACTCATTGATTGCGGACTGTTTCAGGGGTGTGAGACCTGTGAGGACAAGACACGAAAACCGTTCCAATATGATCCCGCCTCTATTCAATATCTTTTTGTAACGCACGCGCATCTTGATCATATCGGCCGTATTCCCAAATTGGTGAAAGACGGTTTTCGAGGAATTATATATTCAACCCAACCAACAAAAGATCTTTCAGAGCTTGCGCTTCATGATAGTTTGCAAATTTTAACAGAAGAAGCGCGCGAAAATAAACAAGAACCGCTCTATGAAAAAACAGATATAGCAAAAACAATGGCATTATGGAAAACGCTTCCTTACCACGAAGCGCTTACGTTGCCAGACGGTGTTTCTGTGTTATTTAAAGATGCGGGGCACATTCTCGGGTCTTCTATGATTGAGTTTTCTCGTGGTGGTAAAAAACTTGTTTTTACGGGTGATTTGGGCAATTCCCCGACGCCGCTTTTGAGGGACACGGAAGCAATAACGGGAGCCGATTATCTCGTCATGGAAAGTGTCTATGGCGATCGCGTTCATGAATCAAGAGACGAGCGGAGGGAGTTGCTTGAAGATGTTGTTGAAGAAGTTGTCGCGCAGAGGGGCGTATTACTTATTCCCGCGTTTTCTATTGAGCGTACGCAGGAGATTTTATTTGAAATAGAGCAGATGATGGAACATAAAAAAATTCCCGCGATCCCCGTGTACGTTGATTCTCCTCTTGCGATTGAGGCCATTGAAGTGTACAAGCGCCATAAAAATTATTTCAATAAAGAAGTTACATACATTATCGCATCGGGCGAGGAGCTTTTTTCATTCAAACAATTAAAACTTGTCAAAACAAAAGAAGAATCGCAAAAAATCCACGAAGCGCCAAATCCTAAAATTATTATCGCCGGCTCAGGGATGTCTATGGGTGGGAGAATTATTACTCATGAAAAATTTTATATCGCCGATCCGCATACCACTATTCTTATTGTCGGCTATCAAGCGCCAGGAAGTTTGGGGCGGAGTTTAGAGGAGGGCGAAAAAAAAGTCTCTATTTTTGATGAAGAAGTTGAAGTTAAGGCTCGCGTCGTTGAGATTACTAGCTACTCATCCCACAAAGATTCTGATGCGCTCCTTCAGTTTGTTGGAGAGGGGGTTGATTCTCTTAAAAAAGTATTTGTAGTTATGGGAGAAATGAAATCATCAACATTTTTAACACAGCGCCTGCGGGATTATTTAGGGGTTAACGCAACTGCTCCGCAAGAAGGCGATTCTGCTACAATAGAATTTTAATTAATTTTAAATATGGAAGGTAAACCAAAACAAAAAACCACGACAGAAACAGGAATGGAAGGAAAAAGAAAGGAAACTATAAAGTACAAAGAAATTGAAGAGTTGCGTGAGCCACTCAAAAACATTCTTAAAGAAATGCGGGAACACATAGACCGCGGAGAGTATGGCCTTATCATTGGCGATGACGCTTCGGGGAGAATTCCAACATGGTTTTTTTATAATTTTTTAAAAGAGTTGTATACAGAAAAGAATTTACCGTCCCCGGAGGTTCGTTATTTTGCAGGCTCAGGGGGTTTTCTCATTGATCAATTAGAAGATAAAGTCAAAAAACTAGAGCGCTATGCAAAACAAGCCATTGAAAAACGTAATCTAAAAAATCCATTAGCGGAATATCACAAAGCGCTTATCATTACAGATACTATAAATAGTGGCAATTCTTTGCGGCCGCTTTTCGAGGCACTGAAAGCTCAAGATATACCCTTTGACGTTGCCGCAATTGGGTTTCATGCCGTTAATCTCAATGAACGCGCAGCCGAATTAAAACATGAGTTTAAGATGGATATTTTTTATGGCAGCACACAAACTCCAAGTATATATCAACGGCCAGATTTTTCCGGAATAGAGAAAGATTCAAAAAATATATTTTCACAACGATATAATCGTGCTTCGCCGTCAGTGGTTGCTCAAGCGCGCGTTAATGCAAAAATGCTTGCCCACGAATTAGTGGAGTGGTATGTTCGCAGTAAAACAGAAGATGCAAAACACTAGATACTATACACTACATACTATATACTTAACATATATGTTTCCCGAAGATCAAAAACACATACATCTTAAATTAAAACTTTGCGTTTCAGGAGCCGCGGAGACCGGTCACTGTGGAGAGGGCGCGCTTCAAAAAGCAAAACAGCTTGGCGCTGAAGTTGTGCGGCACGGAGCAGTCTTAGTGACCGGCGCGACAACGGGGTTTCCATTTTGGGCGGCGATGGGCGCAAAAGAAGCAAAAGGATTTTCTGTTGGTCTTTCTCCCGCAGGAAGCGAGCGTGAACATAATGAGGTATACAAACTTCCGTTAGACTATCTTGATTTGATTATATA